>JAGVKY010000125.1 GCA_020050175.1 Parachlamydiales bacterium | reverse complement strand
TTCGAAACAGGTATCGAGCGGCTGCTTCGACTTAACAAATTTTATCTTCCTTGAGAAGCTGTGGCGAGCGCAGCGAGCCATAGCTTTTTAAGGACGTACAAAAGATCGGTATATGGGGAGAGATCTTTAAATTCATGCCTTTAATTCTCGTAAGAGATGCTCTAGGACAGGAATAATTTCTTCTACTGGGCCAAGAATAATATTCTGCAGAGCTTCTTTGACTTGTTCATCTGTTCCCTGATCTAAGAATTGGTGGAAAAGATCGACGCCTCTTTGAAATCTATCAATATCATCAGAAGCAATCCAATGATGGATAAGGAAGCACTGTTTTAAAATATCATTTTTTGTTCCGCCGAAAGCAATGCCTTTTTCTAGCCATTTGAAATTACCAAGTATCGAAAGACTCCTCAATTTTTCTTTCGAGATTCTTAGCTGCTGCAATCGATACCAAGCATTGATTGCGTCTACTTCTTCTTTACTTTTTTTAGGATATATCTTTTCTGGTTTTGGCTCGGGCAGTGGCTCTTGGACTTTTTGTTTGAGCTCTATCTCTTCTACTTTGATAAAGTCTTTTCCGAAACGATTAACAAGAGTTTTAAAGAGAAAAAAGAGGGCTATTAAAGGGAAAACGCCTGTTACAAAAGAAACAACTTTTAAGGCAATTACCCAGAAAGGTTGTTTTTGAATGACTTCGCGTACATGGAATTTATCTTCAGTTGCGATGTACCACGTTCTTCCATAGTAAAAGTAACTTTTGAAAAAGTCCTTTAAGTTGTTCGAATTTTCCGAGGCCAAAATGGGAAGATTAGGGGCAATTTTCATAGAAGAAAATTTTAACTTCTGAAAACAAAGATAAGATTAAGAAGAAGGATACTAATTTGAGAGGGATTGGCCAAAAAGGGCTAGGAAAAGGGGGAATTCCTTTCTCGCTCGGTTTTCCATCTTAGCTCTTCCTCCTGTGCTTTCCTTATTAGAGCACCACTCTTCAGCTTCTAAAATGGAGAAGCCAGCTTGATGGCAGGAGGTGAACCAATAAGAGAAGGGAAAATGGAAAGAGTATGTTGTTGTCTCTTTGCCAGTGCCGGGATGAGTGTGGATCGGAACCTCGAGGGGTGTCATGTAACGATCAACGCGGCGGTACTGCATTTTTTTGGCTTCGTCAACGCCCCAACTTGATTGGCGCGGAATTCGGAAGCAGGGGTGATTTAAAATAAGAAGGATCTTTCCTTTGACATGCTTACCTATTTCGCGAAGTGCGGCTGCTGGATCGCTCATATTTTGCAAAGAAAGGATGCAAAGGGCGTGCGTCGCTTTTTCTTCTAAAGAGTAGGGTTTTGTTGCGTCGGCAATGATAAATCGTTCTTTGGGCGATTTTTGCTTAGCTTGTTTGATGAGTGTGGCTGAAGCATCAACGCCTGTGTATTTAACACCGCGTGGCAAAGCTCTTGCCATGACCCCTTGGCCGCATCCAACATCAAGAAGATGATCTCCAGCCTTTAGGTTAAGTAGGCGAATAACGCCAGGCAGGATGATCTCTTGATGATAATAGTGCCCTTGGTCTCCCACGATATCGTCGTACCAACGGCTCGATGTCTCCCAAGAAGTTTCAACCATAAAAAAAGAAAGCCCCCTATGGAAATAGGGGGCTAAAGGATTAATACTCCATTCCGCCGGCAGGCATTGCAGCTGCAGCTTCCGGTTTAGGAAGTTCGGCAACGATCGCTTCGGTCGTGAGGAGGAGAGCGGCAATCGAGACAGCATTTTCAAGAGCCGTTCTGACAACTTTCGTTGGGTCCAGAATACCTGTCTTGATCATGTCGACAAACTCTCCAGTTAGGGCATTGTAGCCCATATTATCGCTCAGTTTTTCAACGTGCTGCAGAATGATGGAGCCTTCTTGCCCTGCGTTGAAAGCGATCTGACGGAGAGGACTTGATAGAGCCCGTGCGATGATCTGCGCTCCAGTCTTGACATCAGCATCGAGAGAATCGATGAGTTGTTTCAGAACAGGGAGGCAACGAACGAGTGCCGTGCCACCACCAGGGAGGATCCCTTCGGCAACAGCAGCAGCTGTCGCTTGGCGAGCATCTTCCACACGGTCTTTCTTCTCTTTCATTTCGACTTCAGTAGCAGCGCCAACACGGATGACAGCAACGCCACCAACGAGTTTAGCTCTCCGTTCTTGAAGTTTTTCTTTGTCATAATCAGAAGTTGACTCTTCGATCTGACGTGTGATCATCTCGACGCGCTTTTTGATCGCATCTTTTGAGCCAGCCCCTTCGATAATCGTTGTCTCATCTTTTTTGATGACAACTTTTTTCGCACGGCCAAGTTGCTGGAGAGCGACCGCTTCGAGTTTGATCCCAACTTCTTCGCTGATCACTTCGCCAGCAGTTAAGATAGCGATGTCTTCGAGCATCGCTTTACGACGATCGCCAAAGCCTGGTGATTTTACAGCACAAACTTTAAGTCCGGCACGAAGACGGTTCACAACAAGAGTTGCAAGCGCTTCACCTTCGACATCTTCGGCAATAATGAGGAGAGGTTTGCCAGTTTCTGCAACAGCTTGCAGAATCGGAATCATCTCCTTGATGCCTGAGATTTTCTTGTCGTAAATCAAAATGAAAGCATCATCAAAGACACATTCTTGTGACTCAGGATGGGTCATGAAGTAAGCTGAGAGATATCCACGGTCAAAGTTCATCCCTTCAACAACATCTAAAGTTGTCTCAAAACCTTGGCCATCTTCAATCGTCAGAGTTCCATCTTTGCCGACTCTTTCGATTGCTTTTGCAATCAGTTGTCCAATTTCTGGATCGTTATTAGCTGAGATGGTAGCAACTTGAGCAATCTCATTTGATGTCTCAACTTTTTTGCTGCGCTTTTCAAGCTCAGCAACAATTGTTTTAAGAGCTCTTTCCATGCCGCGCTTCAAGTCCATCGGATTGGCGCCAGCAGCGACGTTTTTCAAACCTTCTGTATAGATAGCTTCAGCAAGGACTGTTGCAGTTGTTGTGCCGTCGCCTGCTTTGTCGGCAGTTTTTCCGGCAACTTCTTTAACCATTTGTGCGCCCATGTTCTCGAACTTGTCTTCAAGCTCGATATCTTTGGCTACTGTAACACCGTCTTTCGTGATGTGAGGTCCGCCATAAGATTTATCTAGGATCACGCAGCGCCCTTTGGGTCCTAAAGTAACCTTCACGGCATCGGCAAGTGTCTTGACCCCTTTTAGAATCTTTTGTCTAGCCTCTTCTTTGAAAATAATCTCTTTTGCACCCATCTTACTGCTCCACAATTGCAATTAGTTCATCAGCTTTAACGATCACGAAGTCTTCGTCGTCGATTGTGATCTCTTGGCCAGAATATTTTTCCATCAGGACGATGTCACCCACTTTAACTGGGATTTGGACAATCTCTCCTTCGGCTGTTTTTTTACCCGTTCCAACTGCGACTACTTCGGCCTGTTCTTGCTTTTTTTTTGCAGAGTCGGGGAGGATGATTCCGCCCTTGAGAGCCGTTTCGGCTTCAAGGCGTTTGACCAAAACCCGATACCCCAAAGGTTTAAAGCGAGGGGGGGCAGAACGGTTTGCTTCTTTCGATGTCTGGATGGTTTGTGTCATACGATCACCATGTTTTTCATTTCTAGTCCCCACATTAGCGAAGGGAACTGTTTATTCGCAAGCAAATTTAGCACTCTTACTTTTTGAATGCTAATTCCATCTCTTTCGTCAAGGAAGAGAAGAGGTTAAGAGTGGATTTCACTGCTTCTCCTTGGGTCATATCGACCCCTGCTTCCTTAAGTAGATTGATAGGGTAATTGGATCCTCCTAAAGAAAGGAAGTTCAAGTAACTATCTCTTTCTTTTTCGCCACCCTTCATGACTCTAGAGGCTAAAAGGAGGGCTGCACTAATTCCAGTGGCATACTGATAGACATAAAAATTCGTGTAAAAATGGGGGATTCTTGACCATTCAGCTTCTGCATGACCATCAAAGGCCAAAGTAGGGCCAAAATAAAACTGAGTCAGATCCCGATAGAGATTATTTAAAAGTTCGGGAGTTAGGGGAGTTTGCTCTTCTAGCAATTGGTGTGTCTTCAGCTCAAATTCAGCAAACATGGTCTGTCTAAAGAATGTCGCCCGAATATCATCCAGCTTTTGCGTCAAAAGAAAGATTCTTTTCTTCTCATCTTTTGTCGATTTCAACAGATGTTGGAAAAGGAGCTCTTCGTTAAAAGTTGAGGCGACTTCGGCAAGGAAGATAGGGTAATCAGCTAGGGGATAGGGCTGCCTATTTTTTGATAGGTAGCTGTGCATACTATGTCCCGCTTCATGGGCGAGGGTAAAAAGGTCTTTGTAGGATCCCTTGTAATTCATCAGGATATAAGGGGGACTGTCGTAGCAGCCAGATGAATAGGCGCCCGATCTTTTATGCTTATTTTCGTAACGATCGACCCATCTCTCTTCGGTTAACCCTTTGGCAAGTGTCTCTTGGTAATCTTTTCCTAGGGGGGCGACAGAGGCAATGACGAGATCGACAGCTTCTTGATAAGGAATCTCGATATCGACTCCATCGATCAAAGGAGCATAACTGTCGTAGAGGTGAAATTTGTCTAATCCCAAGACTTTTGCCCTTAAGTCAATGTAGCGGTGATGGACATCAATCCCTTCCCTGACAGAAGAAATTAAAGCTGTATAGACTGCCGTTGGAATGTTGCGCGGGAAAAGAGCCGCCTGCATGCAGCTTTCGTAGCCGCGAGCTTTTGCCTGGAAATGGTGATTTTTAACGACCCCTTGGTAAAGCTCCGCCAAAGTGTTTTTGTATTTCGAAAATGTTTCGTGAAAGGTTGTAAAAGTCTCTTTTCGAAGCGTTCGATCCGAAGAGCGCAGATAGAAAGTGTAGGCCCCATGGCTCAAAGGGTGAGATTTGTTGTCTTTGTCTTTGACGTCGGGGAAAACGACATCTGCGTCAGTTAACGCTTTAAAAGCTCGATAGGAAGTGGTGAGGGCTTCTTCGCTTTTAGCTAAAAGAGCTTCCCCTTGAGCGTCTAAAATATGGGGTTTTAAATGGACAATGACCTCTAGAGGAAAGCGGTAGTCCCCTAGTCGTTTGTCGTTTAAATAACTTTTTAGCTTTTCTTGAGGCAGAGCTAAAAGCTCTGGCTCAAACCAAGAACGTTCATCGCCAAATTGCTGATAAAGAGAGAAAATTTTTGCAAAGCGCCCCTTTGATCCCTCTTCGGTAATCTCTTCGTCATGTTTTAAGTGGGCGTAGACAAAAAGTTTTTCCAGCTTTCTTTGGATCGAAAAAAGGATTTCAAAAGCCTCGATGACGATTTCAACGCTTTCTCCTAAATGGCCTCTAAAACGATTAAGTTCGGGCCAAAAAGGGGCCTTTTGAGAGCTTGTTACCTTCTTGAAATCGTCATCCCAGCTTTTGTCATCGGTGTAGAGAGGTTTTAGATCCCAGCAATCGGGTAATTTTTGTTCTTGTCGTGTGGGAAGATTCATGCCATGAACTCAAGGGTTTGATGTGGAAAAGTGAAAATAACCATTTTTGCATCATCAGATGCTTGAGAAGCAATCTTTTCAAATCTGGAGGGGTTGGTAAAAATCCACTTAAGGGTTTCTGGGTAGGTTGTCGCAACTAAAAATTCGTAAGGAATTTCCTTTCGAACTAGCTGAAGGAGGATGGGTGCATATTGAAAAAAAAGATCGCCCCTCTCCCAGCCAGCCTTCTCAATAAAAAACCTAAAATCGATCCCATAATCTATTAAGAGGAAGTGGAGAACGAGAGCGTGGCGTAAAATGTTTTCCTTGTTTGGGGAGGGGGTAGAAAGAATCGATATAATATCGACACCATCTTCCACCAAAAGTTCTACATCGGGTTTGTTTTGAAAGAGAAGTCGTCTAACATAAGGTTCAAGGCTTGCAAGTTGACTTAGAGATACACCAAGTTTTAGGTAAAATTCAGCCTGTTGTGCATTTTTAAATAAATCCTCCAAGACAGCTTTAGTCAGAGAGAGAAAGAGGTGGTTATCCAGTTTTCCTATTTTGTCGTCGGGAAGATAAGGTTTAAAAATGCTCCAAGCTTCCGGATATTTTCTGCACAATTCATTTAAAATTCGATTGGCATAATTAAAATCTTTCCGACGAGTGGGTGGTCGATAAAATTTTGCTTGGGCCTCTCTTAAAAGTTTGGCAGCCTCTTCCCCCTTTTCTACTTTTTTTTGGTCTCTTTCCACTCTTTTTTCCCACTCTTCTAGAGGGAGGGCCATAAATTCATCCAGCCATTTTTGAGTGACAGTTAAAATGAGTTCTCTAAACTGAGGACAATCTTTTGCTGAGATAGATTGTCCCGTTTCAAGTTCCAAAGGAAGCTCTTTGTCATACATGGTATCAGCAAGCTCTTTGACCCGTTTGCCTAAAATTGACGAGGCGTTGTCGTCAGGTACGCTCTGATGATGAATAAAGCGCTGAACGATATCGGCAAGCTGCTGAGGTGCATGGTTAGTAGTGAGAGGGGTATGTTGAAAATGATCCCAAACAAAGTTTGTGTAGATGCTGACTGTTTTGGGGTGAAGAGGGGCTTGTTGAGTTGATGTCATCGTTTAAGGTATAGTAAGTCCTCTATTATGCTCTTTCTTAGCAATTTTGTGGCCAAATGAGATTTTTGATTCTTACTTTACTTCTTGCCGGTTGCTACCGGATGCCGACGGATGATGATTTTTGTGTCATCCCAACAACTAACAATCCCTCTGTGACAAGAGAAGGTTCCCATCAACAAGCTGCATCTCCTGGCGGCCTTGGCGGAATGAGAATGTGATGATGAATTTGACGATTGAAACATTATTGACGCTCCTGAAAAAAAAGGGGATTGATGCAGAGATCCAACAAGAGACGGGGCAAATTGTTTTTGCTTTTCAAGTTGATGACGAGCCTTTCCCTCTCTTTATCCGGATTTTTGATGAGAGTCAGTTGTTGCAGATCCTTGTTTTCCTTCCTGTTCAGTTAAAAGAGGGAAGAGAAGGGGATATGGGACGTCTACTTCACTGGATTAACCAATCGCTCGATTTACCTGGCTTTGGGATGGAAGAAAACTCCCGTAGTCTCTTCTATCGTGTCATGCTTCCTGCATTGGGCATGTCGCTGGATGAAAATCTTTTAGAGCCATTTTTGGGCGCAGTTCGGGTTGTTTCTACGACTTTCCTTCCACCCATTCGTCAATTGAATGAGGGAGAAAGTTTCGAAAAGGTGAGGAAAGAAGTTTCTTAATGAGGGCAATCTTTTACGACACCGAAACGACAGGGATTCGTCCTGATAAAGATGCTATTATCGAAATCGCGGCCTTTGATCCCATCACTAAAGAGAATTACGTCTCTTTCGTCAATCCAGGGATGGCAATTCCATCAGAGGCCACAGCTATCCATCATATCACTGATGAAATGGTCGCCTCCGCTCCTAGTTTTGGAAAAGTGGCACAAGAGCTCGTTGCTTTTTGCGGCGAAGATGCAGTGCTAATTGCCCATAACAACGAAAAATTCGATAAAGTTTTTTTGCAGAACGAATTTAAGAGACATGAGGTGATTCTGCCGACAACATGGCGCTATTTCGACACTCTTCTCTGGGCAAGACGCTACCGTCCCGATCTCCCTCGCCACTCTCTTCAATCTCTGCGTGAACATTTCGATATCCCAGCCAATCAAGCGCACCGGGCTCTCGACGATGTGATCATTCTTCATAAAGTGTTCGAAGCTCTCGTGGACGATCTGACCATCCAAGATATTCTCGAGCTCTTTCTGGCCCCCAAATCTTTTTCAACCATGCCTTTTGGTAAGTATAAAGGGACACCCATCGAAAAAGTCCCTGGCGACTACCTCAGATGGCTGCAAGGAAGCGGCGCCCTCGATAAAGACGAAAATGCCGAACTCAAATCAGCCCTCCTCGAAAAAAACCTAATTAAAGTTTAGCTAAACTAAGGTGTCATCCTTCTAAATTTAGTTTTGCATCGGAAATATGGATAGGCTAGACAAACTTAGTCTGGTAGGGGATCTTTATGAGAATAGTTAATATTCATGAGGCCAAAACTCATTTTTCTAAGCTTACGGCTTTTTAAGACATCGATTCCAATCGTGTTGATCTTATCAGATAGTTCTGTGGTATACAGATAGGAATATGACGAAGATTGCGTTTTCCCCCTGTCCGAATGACACTTTTTTGTTTGGTCCTTGGGTTAAGGGGTGGGTGGCAGCAGATGTGCCTGTCAAGGCCGAGCTTATGGATATTGATGCCCTCAATGTAGCCTTAAGAAGAAGACAATTCCCTCTACAAAAAGTTTCGGCTGTCACCGCTTTTCAGAATCTAGATGCTTACGAAATTCTTCCGGTCGGAGGGACATTGGGTTTTGGCGTTGGACCTGTCGTGGTGGGGAGAAGGCATTTTGATTTGAAAGATTTGGCGGGGAAGAAAGTGGCTCTCCCTGGGGAAGGGACAACGGCCCATTTTCTTTTCCAACTCTTTGGCCCTTCAGATATTGACGCGCAGTTTGTTCGCTATGACAAAATTATCCCCATGGTTCAAAAAGGGGAGGTCGATGCAGGTGTCCTTATCCATGAGGGGCGCTTTGTTCTCGAAAGGGAAAAGATGAAGTTGATCGCCGACTTAGGGGCCCTTTGGGAAGATCAGGAAGAACTTCCTCTGCCATTGGGTGTTATTGCCGTAGAAAGGTTTCACAAGGAGAAAGATGCTTTTATTGGAGCCATCTTGAGTTCGCTTTCTTATGCTCGTCAGCATCTCCAAGAGCTTTATCCCTATATTTTGGAAAACAGCATCGAAAAAGACCCCGAAATCGTCGAAAAGCACATCTCACTCTATGTCACACAAGAAACAGCAGGCTTTACCTCCTTAGGTGAGAAAGCGCTACAGCGCTTCTTCGAGCGGGGCCTCGCTATCGGCAGTTTTTCCGCCCTCCCTGTCTAACACTGACTTTAGCTTTTGAAGTCAAAATAGGGAAGGGTGGTTAAAGATCCATCTTGCTGTTGATCCTGAAACCCATTTGATTGAAGCGCTTCAAGTAACAACAGATGA
>JAGVKY010000166.1 GCA_020050175.1 Parachlamydiales bacterium | reverse complement strand
TCATTTGATGGAGGCCATGTTTTTTAGAGAAGTACCAGATTGGGAATTAATTCTAAAAACGATCGAAAATTTTGAAAAAGAGTTTAATGACGTTAATAGTTGATAATTTACCCACAAGCTGTGGGGAAATTGAGTCCGACTTGAGCGCGTTCCAACTCAGAAGATAAAAAGAGTAAAACGGAAGAAGGACAGTTGAATATGACGCATAGATTAGCTGGTAAGGTGGCTTTTATTACTGGGGCAGCTCAAGGGATTGGGAAAGCGTGTGCAGAGCTATTTGCAAAAGAGGGTGCATTTGTTTTTATCACAGATATTAAGGACGACTTAGGGAAAAAAGTTGCTTTGGAGATCGGTCCTCAGGCTCAGTACCTCCATTTGGATGTGCAAAATGAAAATGATTGGGATGTAGCGGTTGGGCAAGCCATTAAGCAAAAGAAACAGTTGGATATCCTCATCAACAATGCTGGGATTACAGGATTTCAAGAGGGATTTGGATTACAAGACCCAGAAAATGCTTCCTTGGATAGCTGGAGAAGGGTGCACGCAATCAATTCAGATGGTGTTTTTCTTGGTTGTCAGAAAGCAATTCATCACATGAAGCAACGCAAGGGCTCAATAATAAATATTTCTTCTCGATCCGGTATGGTTGGGATTCCTGGAGCGGCTGCCTATGCAGCTAGTAAAGCAGCTGTTCGTAATCATACGAAAAGTGTCGCTCTTTATTGTTGTGAGAAGGGGTATGATATTCGTTGTAACTCTATCCATCCCGCCGCTATTTTGACGCCGATGTGGGAACCAATGCTGGGTAGTGGAGCAGAAAGGGAAGAAAGATTGACTCAGATTGCTAAAGATATTCCAATGCGTAAGCTTGGAACACCTGAAGACGTGGCATATGCAGCACTTTTCTTGGCTTCCGATGAGGCAAAATATATTACGGGTATCGAGTTGACTGTGGATGGAGGCATTCTTGCTGGAAGCAGTGCGTCTCCTAAAAAAGAAGAGGAGTAAGGGCTTTGATGAATTTATAATTAGGCAACTGCTTGTTGCCTTAACCTTACAAGAGAGCTGCAAGGATTATGGAAAGTAGAATATCCGATATGGGGGATGAGTTCGTTAGCTTCGCCTAAAATTATCGGTGAGTAATCTTGAGCGTTTAGATCGTATTTAATGGTTTTGGGGCCGAAATGGACATGTTTCCTATCGAAATATGATGCGGTAAGTTCGTAAATCCTTCCCGGTCGAAGGGGGTTTTAATTACGCAAATTTTACGCACTTGGCTGGAAAAAAGTAGCTTAAAAGAAATGAAAAGGGACTTATCGGTTTCCCGTAAGTCCCTTATGATCTTAGTGTTATTTGATTTGGTTTAATCTGAATTTTGGAGGTGGAGAGAATCGAACTCTCGTCCTGAGAAGCTTCCCTCTCAAAGACTACATGCTTAGCCCTCTTGTTGTGATCTCCCCTAGAAGAGGGCAAAAAGGAAGAGATCCACCTTTTCTAGTCTCGGCTCGCCTTAGGAAAAGTTGAGAAGCTAACGGCTAGCCATACCAAGTAAAATGACGACAGATTTAGAGCCCTCGGTCCAACCCTAAGCTATCGTGAGTCGAAAGCTGTTAGGCTATCAACTCAATTTATTAAGCAGCAGCTGCGACAGCAAAGTCTAGGCTAACTACTTCACAAGTGTTTTTGTTTGCACTTATTTTTTTGCTAGATTTTTTAAGAGGCCAACTAGCAATCCTCTGCATGCCTTCAAGACTTCGTCGTCCCAGTCGAAACCTGGACACCCCCGAAGATCTACCCTTATTATAGCACAAATTGAGATAATAAATCCCATGAAGAAGGCACCCCGTTTAAAGATCGACAAGATAAGCTTCCCCAAGAGGGAACAAGAGATTCTAAAGCTCTGGAAGGAGCACCACACCTTCGAAGAGTCACTCAAGCATAGAGAAGGCGGCAAGAGGTTCACTTTCTATGATGGCCCCCCCTTTGCCACCGGGCTGCCCCACTATGGCCACCTTTTAGCCGGCACTATCAAGGACGTAGTCCCTCGTTACAAGACGATGAAGGGGTACCATGTCCCTAGGCGTTTTGGCTGGGATTGCCATGGCCTACCTGTCGAAAACGAGATCGAAAAGACCCACAACTTGACGGGAAAGAAGGGGATTGAAGAGTTTGGCATCGGTAAATTCAACGAAGCCTGCCGCTCGATTGTCTTTAGATACACCTCAGAATGGCGCTCTACCGTCGAACGGATGGGCCGCTGGGTCGATTTTGACAACGTCTTTCGCACCATGGACCTCACCTTCATGGAAACGGTTTGGTGGGTCTTTAAACAGCTTTGGGACAAGGGCCTTGTCTATGAAGGGTTTAAGGTCATGCCCTACTCCGCAAAGCTTGGCACGCCACTTTCAAACTTCGAGGCGGGGGAAAACTACCATGAAGTCGATGATCCAGCTTTAACTGTCGCCTTTCCTCTCGAAGAAGACCCAAACCTCTCCTTTTTAGCTTGGACGACCACCCCTTGGACTCTCCCCTCCAATTTAGCTCTTTTGGTAGGCCCTGATATCCCTTATGTTGAGATAAAAGTTGATGGAGGCAAGAGATATCTTCTTGCCAAAACACGTCTCCACGAGCACTTTAAAGAAGAATCGTTCGAAATCATCCGTGAAGTTCTCGGTAAAGAACTCGTTGGCCTCCATTACAAGCCTCTTTTCCATTATTTTTCTCATTTAAGGGAAGAAGGAGCTTTTCAGGTTCTTTCTGAAGATAGCGTCTCAATCGAAGAGGGGACTGGTATTGTCCATTCAGCTCCTGCTTTTGGCGAAGTGGACTTCTATGCTTGCAAAAGGGCCGGACTTCCACTCGTTTGCCCAGTGGACCAAAATGGTCAATTTACGGCCGAAATAGCCCGCTATGAAGGACTCTTTGTCAAAGATGCTGATAAAGGGATCGCCAGAGAAATTAAAGAAATGGGTCGCCTTTTCCACCAAGGGACGATCCACCACCGTTACCCTTTCTGTTGGCGCTCCGACACCCCTCTGATCTACAAAACAGTGAGCAGCTGGTTTGTGGGCGTAGAATCGATCAAGCAAAAGCTTCTCGACGCTAATGCTAAAACCTCTTGGACACCTTCTTATTTAAAAGAAGGGCGCTTTGGAAAATGGCTCGAAGGGGCACGTGATTGGGCGATCAGCCGTAACCGCTATTGGGGAACTCCTCTTCCCATCTGGCGATCACCCAGTGGAAAAACTAAAGTCGTTGGATCGATCCAGGAACTTGAAACACTAACAGGGGCAAAAATTGGTGATCTCCATCGCCATTTTATCGATCAACTCACCTTCACGTTAGAGGACGAGACTTACACAAGAGTAGAAGAGGTTTTTGATTGCTGGTTTGAGTCAGGCTCCATGCCTTATGCTCAGGCCCATTATCCTTTTGAGAACAAAGATTCTCTGGCTTTCCCTGCTGACTTTATCGCAGAAGGGGTCGACCAAACACGCGCCTGGTTTTATACCCTCACGATATTATCAGCTGCTCTTTTTGACTCCCCTGCCTTTATCAATGTCGTTGTTAACGGGATCGTTCTGGCTGAGAACGGTGTCAAAATGTCGAAAAGGCTTAGAAACTACCCTGATCCTGTCGAGATGATCGATAAGCATGGCGCCGATGCTATCCGTCTCTATTTGCTCCATAGCCCTGCTGTACGCGCCGAAGATTTATGCTTTTCTGCCCATGGTGTTGAACTTGTCTTACGCCAAGTGTTGATCCCTTTCTGGAACGCCTACCATTTTTTTGCCACCTACGCAAAAATTTACAACTGGGCACCGGATGAAACGATCCACAACAAACCCGAAGCTTTAATCGACAGATGGATCCTCTCCTCTCTCCATAAACTCATCCATAATGTCGAAATTGGGATGGATAGCTACGACTTGCAAAGAGGAGTTGAGCCGCTTGTTTCCTTTGTTGATGGATTAACAAACTGGTACATCCGCCGCTCAAGAAGACGCTTTTGGAGCGACGAAGCAACAAAAGATCGTCATGAGGCCTTTTCGACCCTTTATCGCGTCCTTGTTGGATTGTCCCAAGTAGCTGCCCCCTTTATCCCTTTCATAGCTGAAGCTATCTGGCAAGAGTTAAAAACGGATGGAATGCCCTATTCTGTCCACCTTTCTGATTATCCAACTTACGATGCCAATATTCGTGATCTTCCTCTCGAAGAGGCGATGGAAGGGGTGCAACGAGCTGTCAGCTTAGGTCACGCCCTAAGAAAAGAACATAAACTAAAGGTAAGACAACCCCTTAGAAAAGCTTATGTCACCTCTTCTAACAAACACCTCTTGGATCTTTTAAAAAGCAAATCTCATCTCATTGCCGAAGAGCTTAATGTGAAAGAGGTCGACTTTTCTCTCCATGAGGAAGAGCTTGTCACTCTCAAAGCGAAACCTCTTTTCCGAGTTCTTGGCAAGAGAGTCGGCCAAAAAATGCCTGTTTTGAAAAAGCAGGTGGAAGAGCTAACAAAAGAAACTCTCGACTCTCTCAAGAAGGGAAATTCCTTAAGGCTTGATCTCGACGGAGAGCATTTCATCCTCGCTCCAACAGAAGTAGAACTTGTCCGCGAAGTAAAAGCCGGCGTCATTGCTCAAAACGAGGGGGAAATCACCGTTGCCCTCGACCCAGAACTTGACGAAGAGCTTATCCAAGAAGGCTTTGCCCGTGAGCTAGTTAACAAGATCAACACGATCCGCCGCGAACAAGACTTTGATGTCACCGATCGGATCCAAGTGGTCTTAGCCACTTCATCCAAAGTCGAGGCAGCTATCGAGAAATACAAAGACTATGTGACAGAGGAGACTCTAACCACCTCTCTTACATATGCCCCCAACAGCGGCCACCTTGTCGATCTCAATGGAGAGGCTTCTCACCTTGAAATTAAAAGGGTTTAGTTATCGTTCTTATCGCTATGTCGTTTGATCTTTTCGACTAATTGAGTGATCAAACGATATAACGATAACACAACTATGCAACGGCCTCAATTTAACATCTGTTAGGTTGATGCGTATCCCTGTCCATTTTTTATTTTATTTTTGAATTCCTATCAGGCTGTCTTGTTCCTGAACGTGCGCAGCCAAGGGTCTCGCAACGAGGTCGACTGTACCCAACGTTTCTAAATCCCCTTCGGTGCCAATACTTAGCCCTTCGAAACGGCGTGCCGCCACAAGCAAACGACTTTCATAAGAAGAAACAGCCTTGTTATAGCCTTCGACAGCTTTTTCAAGACCTTTTCTAACATCACCTAGATGGCCGCTGAAGCTTTTAATCCTATCGTAGAGGGTTTTGCCTAGCTGAGAGATTTCTTCCGCATGTCGTGTGAGTGCCTCTTGCTTCCAACCGTAAGCAACTGATTTTAGGAGGGCGATAAGAGTTGTCGGTGTGGAAAGGAGGACTTTTCGCTCCATGCCGTATTCGATGAGAGTGGGGTCTTCCTCGAGAGCGCCACTAAAGAAAGTTTCTCCAGGCAGGAAAAGGACAACAAATTCAGGAGTCGGTTCGAGCTTATCCCAGTAGGTTTTGGAGCCGAGCATCTGGAGGTGTTGTTTGACCTGTTTCGCGTGCTCTTTCAGTTTCTCTTTTCTCCCCTCTTCGTCTGCTGCTTCAAGGGAATCTAGATAGGCTTGTAAGGGGGCCTTTGCATCGACAATGATTCTTTTCCCCTGAGGAAGAAGAATGAGTAAGTCGGGACGTTTTAAGACCCCATCATCCCGGTAAGAAGTTTGTTCGAGAAAATCGACATGGGCTGTCATTCCTGCCATTTCTACGACTCGTTTCAACTGAATCTCGCCCCATCGCCCACGTGCATGAGGCATTCTTAGAGAACGACCGAGAATCTTAGTTTCATTTTTTAAAGCCTCTTGTGTGACCTGGAGTCCTTTGACTTGCTCGAGAAGAGTTGCATAGGCAAAAGTTCTACTTTTCTCCAGTTCAGACACCTCTCGTTGGAAACGTTGGAGTGCCTCTTCAACTGGTTTTAACCGTAAAGTGGCCATCTCTAAAAAACTTGAAGTTGATTGTCTGACAGCTTCTTGAGAAAGGTTTTGGAGAAGGTCTTTTTTTCCCTCTTCCCCTTTTTTTTCATTTTCGAGACGAACTTCTAGCTCCCGAATTCTTTCTCTCATTTTTCCCCAGAAATAAAGAAAAATAACGAGGGGGATGAGAACAGCAAATAAATATTCCATAGAAGCTCCAAATCACAAGATCTTACTGGATCTGGAAAAGAAGCTTAAGTCTATGGTCAATTTTTTATTAATTTCCCTAAGAGGTGGAACTTGCTAAAATCAACGGCTATGCCCAGAAAAGAGAAGCTCTACTTTATTTTAGGTACCCTCTTCGTCGTGATTGTCATCCTATCGAACATCACAGGAGGAAAACTTGTAGAATCCCCTTTTGGGGGGATTGTTCCATCCAGTCTTTTTCTCTATCCGTTGACCTTTTTTATTGGGGATTTACTGGCAGAGATTTATGGGGGAGCGAGAGCACGGTATGTCATCTATTTAGGGTTTGCGATGGCCCTTCTCATGCATTTTCTTGCCCTGTTTCTCCTTGCCCTCCCTCTCCACCCCAAGGGAGAAACAACCTATCAAACCTCTTTAGAAACTCTTTTCAATTTTAATGGTTTTTCTCTTGCGTCATCCCTTTTCGCTTACATTGTTTCTCAACTCATTGACCTCAGAACTTATCTTTGGTTTAAAAATAAAACCCACAATCGGCTGATTTGGCTAAGGACGAATGTCTCCACGATTTTGTCTCAAACCATTGATAGTTTTTTGATCAATGTCATCCTCTTCTACGGGTTTTTAGGCTGGAGTTTTGGTGATGCCATGAAAATATTTAGCTCAGCTATTATTTTAAAGGCTGCTTTTTCGATTTTGTTGACCCCCTTTTTCTATTTTGCCCTCAACCTATCGAGGCGTTATGTTTTGGCTAATTAGCCTCCTTCTAATCCTTTTTCTTTCCTTGGGGGTAGATTTATCTGTAAGTAAATATTTTTTTCAGGAGGGGACGTTTGCACAAAACTCTTGGCTAACATTTATCTATGATTATGGCGTGATGCCCGGTTGTTTTCTGATAGGTGGCGCCATCTTTACTCTCCTCTTTGTCCGTTCCTGGAGAAGAGAGGGGTTATACCTTATTTTAGTTTTAGTTATTGGCAGCGGTTTGATTGCCCATTTAGCTCTTAAAGAGGGTTGGCCGCGACCAAGACCTAAACAAGTGGTCGAATTTGGGGGACAGGTCCCCTACCACTCCCTTTTTGACCGTCATGTAACGGGGGGGAAATTTCGATCGCTTCCTTCTGGACATGCCACAATGGGCTACTACCTCCTCGCTCTCGTCCCTATTGGGAGAAAAAGAAATAAGCCTTGGCTTGTTTACACGGGCCTCCTTGCTGGTTTGATCATGGGTGGAATCCTCTCTTATACAAGAATTGCGCAAGGGGGCCATTTTTTAACGGACACCCTCATGTCCTTTTGGGTCATGTCTTTCACAGCTTTTTTCCTATCACCCTTACTCACCCAACATGAAAGGTCTCACCCCGCGACAACTTGAAGTTTTTACTTTTATTGAACGGCATCTAGAAGAGCGGGGTTTTGCCCCCTCACTACGAGAGATCGGAGAGGCGATGAATATTCGCAGCGTTAGCGCTGTCCATAAACACGTGGAAACTCTTGTCTCCAAAGGGGCCATCGAAAAAAGGCGCTACCGATCGCGCTCGATACAGGAAAAAGAGAACGAAAGAAGCTTAGAAAAATCTGACGAAGTCCATCTTTTAACCCTGATCGGGACCCTTTCTGCGTCGGGACCCATCGAGACCTCCCCGCGCCCGCAAGAAATAGCCGTCCCTAAATTCTTTGTATTTGAACCCGATTCCACCTATGTTTTTCGTGTCCGCGGGGAAGGATTTCAAGAAGAGGGCATCCATCAGGGGGACCTTCTCCTTGTCGAAGCCCGCCCTCATGCCGACCCAGGAGAAATGGTCGTTGCAGAAGTTGGAAAGGAAAAAATTTATATCAGAAAATACGGCTGTGAAGAGGGTGTTGTCCGCTTATCCAGCCAAAATGCCGCTCTTTCTCCCCTTCTTTTCCGCGAAGTTGAGGTAACTCTGCATGGTGTCGTCACCGGCCTCATCCGCCTCTATTAAAATATATTCGTAACAAAAAAATGAGTTTAAAATGACGGCCGTAAGATCAAGCAACTCGGATACGATGTCCCTGATCGAAGAAATCGTGAGGATCAAATCCATCCTACACAAATCTATAGGAGGAAATCGGGACTGCACAGTCATTGCCACATCAAACGGAGCTTTATCGTCCAAAGCTAAAAGTTAACTATGGCTCCAATGGAGAGCAGTGGTGCCATTGGAGAAGGGATGGCGTTCCTTACGTAGATTAAGAAGAACAGTTTTACCTACTGGATACTCGTTCTTAAATTGAGCAAGAGAGCGTGTCATATCAGCATTAGGAGTCGCAGAGAATTTGACTTGATACGCATCCAAATGATCTCCCTGATCGATCACAAGGTCAACTTCAAGACCCCCTCCTGTGCGGTAAAAGTAACAGGGTGCCCTTTCACCCTTTTCAGCATATTGCTTGACCTTATCCATGATCACCATATTTTCAAAAATATGGCCTCCAAAAGGGGAATGAATAAGTTGCTCAGCTGTTTCGATCCTGAGAAGGTAACAAAGTAAACCAGTATCAACAAAAAATAGTTTTGGTGATTTTACTATCCGTTTGGTGATATTTCTCGCATACGGTTCAAGAAGATAAATAATGGAGGTGGCCTGTAAAAGGGTCAGCCAATCTTTTGCTGTTGTTTGAGAAATCCCACACTCTTTTCCAATCTCATTCAAATTCAACAACTGAGCTGATCTAGCAGCGAGCAGAACAAGAAAGCGTTGAAACTGTCCCAGGTCATGGATGTTTCTCATTGCTCGAAGATCACGCTCAAGATAAGTCGAAAGATAAGCACTGTGCCAAAATTTAGGATTTAGCTCTGGCAGCACCTGAAATTCAGGATAAAAGCCTTTTAAAGTTTGCTCTGCCATCGTTATCTCATTCTCACAATTAACATGAGGGATCTCTTTCCAGCTCAACGGATACAACTGAAAGATAGCGATTCGTCCTGCTAGTGATTCAGATACTCCTTTCATCAAAGGGAAAACTTGAGAGCCAGTGAGGACATATTGCCCATAATTTCTTCGATCAGCATCGACCCTAAGCTTTATATGTGAGAGCAGGGAGGGAACGTATTGAATTTCATCTAATATAATGGGGGGCTCATAGGTCTTGAGAAAAAGCGTTGGATCAGACTCTGCTAAGTTGCGGACCAAAATGTCATCTAATGTGACATATTGATAATTTTTCAAAGTATGTTGCAAAAGTGTGGACTTGCCTGCCTGACGCGGACCTGTCACAAGAATAACCGGAAACTGACGGAGTGCTTCCTTTAGTGGCTTCTCTAATCGACGATGAAGGTACATACTTTCTATTTACCTGAGACACCGTGCATTTTCAAGATAAAATCTTGAAAATGCACGGTGGAGAAAATCTTAGTAAAGTTATTCAACTTAAGGTCACTGATATTCAGCTATATAAAGCAAGTTGGCGCTGTCGTTTATGCCATTCTTGCCATCCTTGTCCAATGGGGATTCGACCTCTACCCCTTTTGTCTTAAACTTTCTGACGTGGTTTGTCGGGGATGTTGACAAAGGGATGCAAGTGATCTTGGCTAATTGGGGAGAGGGGAGGGGTAGTCATCTAATAACCACTGGAGGGGGAACACTAAAAAAAATCTAATCGGCGAAAGAGTCGTCGTCGTTTTCATCAGGTTCAGGAGGACGGGTCAATTTCTGAATAACAGAAATCGTCCAGCTGACGATGAGATAACCCCAGGAGACAAAAAAGAAAATAAAGGGAAAATAGAAGACGATGCCGAAGAGGATAAAAACAGCAACGAGAACCGAAAGGAAGACTCTTTCAAAGGAGCCGACCGGTATGCGAAGCGTTTTAATGCTGGAGAATTTCCAGCGACTGATCATGACATAACCTAACAGAAAGAGGGCTGAAGCGAGGAGCCACCCCCTTCCTTCTGCACTCCATCCTAGGAAATCAATCACATCGGGATTGGCGAGGAGGAGAATAATCGAAAGGGCACAGGCAGCTCCGGCTGGGATAGGGAGGCCTGTAAAAGATTTTTTCGAAACAAGAAGGAGCTCTTCGTCATCTTTTGCCTTTAAAGCTTGGACATTGAAGCGCACCAGACGAAGGACCCCTGAAAGGCTGAAGACCATCGCTGCAGCCATTAGGAAAAAAAGACTTTTCCCTTCCCCTAAGATCGACTGACTTTTTAGAGCAACGATAGCGGGGGCTACACCAAAAGAAATGGAATCAGCAAGGGAGTCAAACAAGCCGCCGAATTCGCTCTCAGCTTTCATCGCTCTTGCAACGGCACCATCCAGGATATCGGCCAAAGCGGCAAGTAATAAAATCCCTGCAATCCCTGTTAAAAAACCTTCATTCACCTTATCTAAAGGGATTAGGGCTACCCTAAAAATAGCAAAAAGTCCGCAAGACAAACCGAATGCGGTGATGAAATTAGGAAGTAAAAGAACTCTTTTTCGTAAGGGGGTTGGTTGCATATCGCCTAGCTAGGTACAATTCTAACATTTGATTTCGAGAGTTGCAATGTCCGACCATTTTAAAATTGTCAAAGAGGTTCCTTTAACTGAGATCAATGCGAGGCTTCGCCTTCTCCAGCATGATACGACTGGAGCGAAGGTCCTTCATATTGAAACCGACGACGATGAAAATGCTTTTTGCATCTCTTTTCGAACTTACCCCGATAGCAATAACGGTGTCGCCCACATATTAGAACACACCGTTTTGTGCGGTTCTAAAAAATTCCCTGTTAAAGACCCCTTCTTTTTAATGAACAGGAGAAGCCTCAACACTTTTATGAATGCTTTTACAGGGGGCGATTTCACCTGCTACCCGGCAGCCACTCAAAACAAAGAAGATTTTTATAACCTCCTCGATGTCTACATCGATGCAGTCTTTTATCCTAATCTCAACCGTTTGAGCTTTTTACAGGAGGGTCATCGGGTTGAATTTAAAAAAAGTGATGATCCGAGCACTCCTCTACAATTCAAAGGGATTGTCTACAATGAAATGAAGGGTTCTTATACTTCTCCAGAGAGACGCCTCCAAGAAACAATGAATGAAAAATTGTTTCCCACCATGACTTATGGGATAGATTCTGGAGGCAAGCCTAAAGATATCCCCTCTTTGACCTACGAAGATCTGCTCGCTTTTCACGATAAATTTTATCACCCAAGCAATGCCCTCTTCTACTTTTACGGAAATCTCCCTCTAGATGAACACCTAGATTTTATCCACAAAAGGATCCTTTCAAAAGCAACTCCTCGGGCTCCTCTTCCACCGTTGGAAAGAGAAAAGAGATTTAAAGAGCCACTCCAAACAAAAGGGCCTTTCCCGATTGGAAGAGAAGAAGAAGGAGAAGGAAAAACCCGCGTAAGTATTGGCTGGCTTACATGTAAAGCCGACGATCAGCTGACCTCTCTTGCGCTAACAGTTCTTTTAGTGGCCATCATGGACACTGATGCTTCCCCATTAAAAAAGGGGCTGCTAGCCCATAAAGAGATCAAACAGGTTTCAGCCTCCATCGATACGGATTGCGCCGAGGTCCCTGTCATCTTTACTTACCGCGGATGCAATGAGGAAGATGGCCCAAAGATTGAAGAAGAAACTCTGCGTCTTATGAGCGAAATTGCCAAGGAGCCCATTGAAAATTCTCTTTTAGAAAGCGCTCTTCATCAAATTGTTTTCCACCGGAGCGAAATTAATGGCGATGAGCTTCCCTGGGGGCTCAACCTTTTCATGCGTGCGGGGCTTATTTTACAACAAGGTGGAGATCCCGAAGAGGCGCTCCGAATACACACTCTCTTTGACCGGTTAAAAGAGAAATGGAAAGAAGATCCTCTCTACTTCAACAAGCTATTGCAAAAGTGGTTAATTGAAAACCCACACCGGGTCCTCCTGACTCTGGTCCCCGACCCACAACTTAGCGAACAGGAAGAAGAGCAAGAAAAAACTCTTTTAGAAGCCATCCAGTCAAAATTGACTGCCCAAGCTGTTGAAATCATTATCAATGATGCCGAAGCACTCCAGCATTTGCAGGAAGATTCGGACAGTGATGAAGATTGCCTCCCAAAAATCTCCCTTTCAGCTATTCCAAAAGAGCCTAAAGACTACCTTTTAAAAGAAGAAAAGCTTCCCGATCTCAATTTTTACCACCACGATACTTTTACCAATGAGATCACCTATGCCGATCTCATTTTTCCTGTCCCACAAATAAGTGAAGAGGAAATTCCCTATCTCCGCCTCCTGATCTCTTTTATCACCCAATTAGGCGCTGGGGGAAAAGGGTATGAAGAAACCCTCCATCGGATTCAGGCCAAAACAGGGGGGATTTCAGCAGCATTTTCTCTCTATACACCTATCGACAACCCTCAGCTGAGTTATCCTTGCGTCATTCTTTCGGGAAAAGCTTTAGATCAAAATGTGGAACCCCTTTTTGATCTGATGCGCAATTTTGTCCACTCGCCCGATTTTCTAGATGAGCGCCGTCTATTTGAACTCTGGGAAAAACACATCACCTCTCTCATCACATCGCTGCCAAGCCTTGCGATGCGCTATGTGTCGCATCTCGCTACTGCACCCTTTAGTCCCTCACTTAATCTTTCCCAACAGCTTTTTGGTTTAGATTATCTTTGGAGTTTAGAGAAGTTACAGGGACCTAATCTAATCACAGATCTAAAAAAAGGGCTGCAAAAACTCTCTTCATTGATTTTTTCCCAAAAAGGGGATCTGGTTGTTACTGCCTCTCAAAAGACGATCGATAAAATTCATCAACAGAAAGCTTTTGGAATAGGTGAGGGATCCAATAAACAAGACCCTTACTTCAAGCCCCCTGCTTACAGAGAGCCCTATTCGAGCCAAGGGAGGAGTTTCGCCTCTCCTGTAGCCTATATCAGCCAAGTGATCCCTTCGGTCCCTTATGTCCATCCAGATGCTCCTTTGCTCAGTTTGGCCAGTTTCATCCTCGATAACCAAACGCTGCACACTAAAATTCGGGAACAAGGGGGAGCCTACGGCGCAGGATCGAGACAACAGAGCGGAAATGGTTTGTTCTCTTTCTATAGCTACCGCGATCCCCATATTGGTGAAACCCTTAACGTCTTTAAATCTTCGATCGAACATCTATTGAAAGAAGGGGTCTCTCCTAAAGATCGGGAAGAAGCTGTTTTAGAAATCATGCAGGGGATGGATGCCCCGATTTCGCCCGGGACTAGAGGAATCACCGCTTATGCCTGGCTTAGAGAGGGAAGATCTCTCGAAGCGAGAAAGAAATTCAGGGAGAGGCTTCTTAAGTCAACCCCCGGTGAAATTGCAAAGGGGGTCGAAACCCACCTCCTCCCTTCTTACGAAAAAGGGGTCACTGTCGTAGCAGCCTCTGAAGAACTCTTGCAAAAAGAAAATGAACGACGTAGAAGGGAGGGACTCACACTTCTTCCTGTTGCCCCCTTGGAGAAAAAAGCATGAACGAAAAAGATTACTTCGAACTCCTGAAATTTCAGAGCATTAGCGCCGATCCTTCAAAGAAAAAAGAGTTGGAAGATTGCGCCTCTTGGGTTGAAAAAAAATTGACGGGAATCGGAGCAAAAGTTGAGAGATGGGTCCATGATGGGCACCCCCCGGTTCTTTTTGCACTATTTGAAGCAGCTGATCCAACAGCTCCCACCCTTTTGATCTACAATCATTATGATGTTCAACCTATCGATCCTCTCGATTTGTGGAAATCACCTCCTTTCGAACCTACTTTAAAAGACGAAAAAGTCTACGCAAGGGGAGCTTCCGATAATAAAGGGCAGCTTTTTTACACTCTCACGGCAGTTGAAGCCTTTCTGAAAGAGAAGAACCCTCCCCCTTTTAACCTCAAATGGGTCATTGAAGGGGAGGAAGAGAGTGGAAGCGAAGCTATCCACAAGCTTGTCAAAGAGAAGAAAAAAGAACTTAAGGCAGATGGCCTTCTCATCGTCGATGGGGGAATGGATAGTTTAAAAAATCCTACTTTAGGGCTTGGCGTTCGTGGGATGATCACGATGGACCTTAAAGTAACCGGACCAAATAGTGACTTGCATTCAGGGATCCACGGAGGAATAGCTCTAAACCCTATCCACTATCTAGTCGAAATTCTCGCAAATGCCCGCAGCAAAGATGGGGCGGTCCTCATCCCCCATTTCTACGACCATGTTAAAATCCTTCCAAAGGTAGATAGAGAGAAATTTTCTTTCCATTTCGATCTCGAGGAGTATGTCCATCTGTATGGCATTCCTCCAGAGGGGGGAGAAAAAGGGGCATATGCTCCAAAAGAAAGGGGTTCAATTCGACCGACGCTTGAAGTCAATGGGATCAGCGGTGGATATAGTGGTGAGGGTTTTAAAACAGTCCTCCCTTCCTTTGCTTCAGCTAAAGTCTCTTGCAGACTTGTCCCTGACCAAGACCCGGAAGAAACGGCTCAACTCATTAAGAACTACTTTGAGTCCAAGTCTAAGCCTGGGGCCAAAGTGGAGGTCCATATTCATGCAGGGAAAGGGCCAGCTGTCCGCTGCTCATTAAATAGTCCTCTTTTAGAAACAGCAAAAATGGCAGTGGAAAAAACTTTTGGAAAATCTCCAGAACTCGTTCTGGAAGGGGGCTCCATTCCGATCACTGCCGAATTGGCAGAGGCCGCTCTCTGCGAGCCTTTGATTGTAGGTGTCGGGCTTCCGACAGATACCATTCACGCACCCAATGAAAACTTCAGCCTAGAGCAAATTAAGCTAGGCACTTCATTCATTAAAAATTTTTTAGAAACTTTTGATAAGGAGCAGAAACGATGAAATTTTTATTAAACATCCCGCTACTCATGTCCGTTCTCTTCTCCCCCTTAGCTGCGGAAGAGAATATTGGGGAAAAGATTTCCCAGAGTTTTAGGGAAATCGCAAAAAAAGCAGTACCTGCCGTTGTATCTGTAAAAGTTGAATATGGCGCTAATACCCCCATGCCAGGTGAGCAAGAGGATCTTAGCGACCTGTTGCAAGAAGATTTCTTTCGCCGATTTTTCGGCGACCCGCGCCACTCACCTTTTGGCGGTAAAAAACAAGAACCCACTCCTCGTTTTGGCCAAGGCTCAGGTTTTATCGTCTCTAAAGACGGAGTCATCATCACTAATAACCATGTGATACAAGACACCAACAAGATTATTGTGCAGTTAAACGATGGCCGGGAATTTGATGCCAAAGTTCTTGGTGCCGATCCCCAAAGCGATGTAGCTGTTATTAAAATTGAGTCGAATGATCTCCCCTTCTTAACTCTCGGTGATTCGAGCAAGCTTGAAATGGGTGATTTGGTTTTTGCAATTGGTAATCCTTTGAGCCTCCAGTCTTCGATGACACAAGGAATTGTGAGCGCGACAGGAAGAGCGAATCTTGATATCGCCTCTTTTGAAGATTTTATTCAAACAGATGCAGCGATTAACCGCGGCAATTCTGGCGGACCTCTTGTTAACTACAGAGCAGAAGTGATCGGGATTAACACCGCTATTGCTTCGAACACTGGTGGTTACATGGGGATCGGTTTTGCGATTCCTTCGAACATGGCCAAAGAAATTATGCGACAAATTGTCGAGACAGGCCATGTCGTTCGTGGATTCTTGGGAGTCTCTCTCCAGCCGATCACAAGTGATCTCGCCCAAGCTTTTGGCTTAAATAGAGTCGAAGGGGCCCTTGTAGCGGATGTTTCTCCAGACTCACCCGCTTCCTACGCTGGCTTAGAAAGAGGTGATATTATCGTAGGATTCAATGGTAAGAGAATTGAATCGATCACCGCTTTCCGCAATCAAGTCGCTCTGATGGCTCCAGGGACAGAAGTTCGTCTCGAAATCAAACGGGGCAATGAAATGAAATCTTTGTCTCTCATGCTGGGCACTCACCCAGAAAACGATGACAAAAAAGGGGGCGAGACTGCCTCGACCACATTGGGTATCAGTGTAGAAACATTGACACCAGAACTTGCAAAAACTTTTGCGATCCAAGATGAGGAGGGTGTTGTGGTGACAAAAGTTGATCCCCGTGGTCAAGCGGCAACCCTTGGCATCAAGCGAGGAGCTTTGATCATGGCTGTTAACCAAAAGAAGGTCACAACACCAGAAGGTTTCCGTCAGGCGATCGCCAAAAAAGATGAGCGGGGTGGAGTTCTTCTCTTGATCAAACAAGAGGGAGCCGTTCGCTACATCTACATCCGTGGAAAATAATGCATCCCTTTCTTGAAAGGATGACACACCAGGAGGAGGTCTTTGACCTCCTCCTTATTTCTTGCTCCAAAGAAGAAGATGCCAATCACTGGGAAAAACAGCTCAGCCGCACCCTTGCTATCACCGAAAATTGGGAAGGAGGCGCAGGAAATGCCCTCGGAACACTCCACGCGATCGAACTCGCAGAAAGAAAAGCTCAAGAAAGAGGTCTTCCTTCACCCCTTACCCTTTTAAAAGAGGGAGGGAAAGTCGCTCTCTACCACACCGCAGGAAAAGGCAGCCGCATGGCTCCTCTAACCTTAGCAGAAGGTGGGATGAAGGCAGCGATCAAACTGCCCGCCTTTCTTCCCGATGGTCGCGGCCCCCTTTCTGTCTTAGAAATGGTCATCCGACAAACAGCTCCCCTATCCTCTCTCTCTCAAGGACGCCTCTCCGTTTTTTGGACTGATCAACTTTTTCTCCCCTCTCATCTCTCTTGGGAACCGCCTAAAAGCGATGTAGAGGTCTACACAATCCCCCTGCCCCCTATAACTCCCATTGAATTCCTAGAAAGAAATTTATCTTCCTATGGATTGTGGGAACAAAACCGTTACCTCGACAAACTCACACTCGATCAGTTTCAAGCTCTACCCCAACCCTTCGAAGGAGCCCTCAACCTCGGCTCTTTTTCGATCTCCTATAGTCTTCTTAGCGAGCTTCTAATTCAATACCAGCCTGAGCTCTCTTCTCGAAAAGGTAAACTCGACACCGACCCCGACTGGTGGAAAAAAAACCTTAAGGAAAAAGTCTCTCCCCGCTCCCTTGGTCTCGATACCGATTGGTGGGACTTCGGCACTTTAGAAAGTTACCGGAAACAACTTCAAAAAATTCTTCTTAACACCCCTGAAGCCTCTCGCCTTCGCGCCCTCTTCGGCATCCCTCCCTCTTCGTTCCGAGGCAATTCCCTTGTTCTCTCTTCCGACCTAGAAAACTGCAGCCTTAACGGCTCGATCCTTCTCAACACCAAAGCCAAAAACTGCCACTTCGACCACACCCTGGCCTTCGACACCCACCTCCAAGGCTCCGTCCTATCCCACGCCCTCATCTACGGCTCCCGCAAAAATTAGATAAAATAGTGATGAAAATGAGTGGTGGCGGGTCGTTTGGCGCACACGGCCAAAAACATGATAAGAAAGATACGCCTGATAGGCATGATGAAGAAAAAGAAAATCCTTTCGGCATTCTGAACTCACAAGGGCTATCGAGGAATCGAGGGAGGCCTAGTCGATTTAGACCCCCCTAAACTGCTTCAACCACCTCAACTCCCCCCAAAACCCCCCATCCAAACAAGAACACAATTTATCTTAGGGGAAGTTGCCGAAAGAGATCGTCTTCTGATTGACTACGAAGATCGCTTATTGCGAGCAATTCAAGAGAGAAAAGAACCTGGCAATTTAGTCCACCAACATCTTAAGTGCGGAATTGCTAGAAGCTTAAGTCTTGCTTCTTGTAAGAATCTCATCAAAGCTTATAGAAATCATGATGCTTTCCCCCATTATTTTAACCAAAAAGCCCTTCTCGATTTCGAAAGATACGACTCCATCTATCGGGAACGCTTCGTAAGAATTAGCGATATTGAAAATGGCGCAGAGGGGGATCTTACGCTCGCAAAAGAGCTTGCTGAAAGAATGAGCATTATTAGATTAAAATCACAAATAAGCTTGTTAGCCGTAGTTGACTAACATAAGGTATACCTCTTCAATTATAAGGGACAGTCAAAAAGATAAAATCTTAGGAATGTTCGGAAGGCCAGAATCTATTGAGTTTTGAGCCAGCCTTCGATGAGGTCGATATCGCGGAGGTCTTTGTCTCTTTTCAGAAGGCGTTTGTAATAGAGGACGTATTCTAAGGATTCGAAGGGAAGGTCTTCTATGATGTCGGCCTTGGCAATCCGGTCGGCGACAGTGGGCTCATCGGATAATTTTGGTTGTGAGTAGAAAGAGCCATCAGTAAAAGCTTCGATATCTGACTCTGGGAATCTGATTTTTTTTACTCCCCCTTCATCCTTGACGCCGTAAAGGGCGCTTAATCTTGCCCAAAGTTCGGGTGTGACTAAAATATCAACATCTCCAATCTCCCGGAGATTTCTGATGCCAAGAGGGCCGCTAGAAATAATCGCGTAATGACCCATAGGGAGTTGTAGTTCTCTCAACTCTTCAAATTTTTCCCAATTGGACTCGAAGATCTCCTCCTCATTTTCAACTTTTTCAATCAGATCTTGGAGCTCAGAAAAATCAAGGTCCCCCAAATGTTCAATCAGCTCGATCGGATCTTGACTAAGATCCTGTCCATTTCTCATGCAATAGTCGAGAATGGCTTCAAGACCATTCACCGAGACCTCTAACCTAGGCATCCCATTCGGATAACAAAACGTCACCTTTTCAAATTGGTCTTGTTCATCAAATCCGATACGGAATTCATTGGAGCTATTTTTCATTTTTTAACTTAAATAGGTTGAGGTTCTTAGCGAAGAATTCCGTTGAAGAAAGCCTCCACAGGTGTAGTGTGCCCTTTTTCACTTCCAAGGGCAAAGGAAAAAACCAAACCCTAAGAATACCCATAGGAAATTATACTAAATTAAAGATATTTTTTAAAACTTGCCCATTGGGTGCTCGGAAAAAACGAGGGATAAGGCCTCGCATTTTGCAAGTTTAAAGGGAGTCCTTACAGGCTTGGCCGAGGAGAGCGGGGTCTTCGACAACGATCGCTCCTGCCTTCCGCAAGGCGGAGATTTTCCCTTCGGCGGTTCCTTTGCCTTGAGAGATGATCGCCCCTGCGTGCCCCATCCGTTTACCGGAGGGAGCCGTCCTTCCAGCAATAAAAGAGACGACCGGTTTTTTCCCATGCTGCGCTATCCAATCGGCTGCCTCTTCTTCCGCCTCTCCCCCAATTTCTCCGATTAGGAGGATAATTTCTGTTTGGGGATCTTCGTGAAAAGCTTCGAGCATATCTATAAAGGAGGTTCCAGCAAGGGGATCACCCCCGATGCCAACACAAGTAGATTGCCCCAGACCTAGTTTTGAGGTTTGAAAAACTGCCTCATAGGTAAGGGTGCCTGAACGGGAAACGATCCCCACCTTGCCTGGTTGATGGATGTAACCTGGCATGATGCCAATTTTGCAAAGACCTGGGGTGATGATGCCAGGACAGTTGGGTCCGATTAACCTTGATTGGGAGGAACCTCGAAAGAGAGGTGTCACCTCGAGCATGTCTCGAACAGGAATCCCTTCAGTGATGCAAACAATCAGATGAATCCCTGCCTCAAAGGCTTCAAGAATGGCATCTTTAGCATAAGGAGCTGGCACGAAAATCATGGAGGCATTGGCATTGGTTTCCCGAACGGCTTCACGGACCGTATCAAAAATAGGAAGACCGAGAGTTTTCTGCCCCCCTTTCCCAGGTGTCACACCTCCCACAAACTTGGAACCATAGGCGAGGCACTGTTCGGTGTGGAAATTGCCTGCTTTTCCGGTGATCCCTTGGGTGATGATTTTTGTATTTTTGCTTAAGAAAACGGCCATTTTATTTCCCCACCAATTGGACTATTTTTGAAGCTGCTTCTTCCAAATCTCTAGAGAGTTGAAGGGGAAGGCCTGAATTTTTTAGTTTTTCCATCCCTTGCTCGACATGAGTCCCTTCAAGACGGATAACGATCGGTGGAAGATTTTTTCTCCCTTGGAGGGCCTGAATCACCCCTTCAGCGATCGTCTCGCAACTCATGATCCCGCCAAAGATATTGACGAAGAGACCCTTCACTTTTGGGTCGTCTAATAGAATCGAAAATCCAGCGGCGATCGCATCGGCCGTTCCACTTCCTCCGACATCCAAAAAGTTGGCTGGTTTGCCCCCTAAAAGGTGGAGGAGATCCATGGTGGCCATCGCCAGACCTGCCCCATTCACAACGCATCCTATGGAGCCTTCGAGAGCGACAAAAGCAAGTCCCCTCTCCTTAGCTTCCACCTCTTGGTGAGGTAGTTGCGTGGTATCTTCCTCATCTGCAATCCCTTTATGACGAAAAAGAGCGTTCTCATCGATCGACACTTTGGCATCAAGAGCCCGAAGCCCCTTTGAAGTACTAACGAGAGGGTTAATCTCCACGAGAGTGGCATCTTCCTCAAGAAGCAGTTTGCCCACCTTTTCCAAGAGAGAAAACTCCTCTTCTCCCCATCCGAGCTCCTTTTTGATGATCTGTTTTTGATACCCTTTGAGGGGTGAACCTGGATAAATTCTCAACCGAAGAATTTTTTCAGGCGTTTTTGCGGCTACTTCCTCGATCTCCATCCCCCCTTCTGAAGAGAGGATCAGATAAGGAGCTCCCTCCTTCCGATCGATAAGCCCTGCTAAGTAAAACTCTTTGACATAGCTAATTGCCGGAGCGATCATCAAGCAAGAAGAAACAACCCCCTGCGGACCGGTTTGGTTATTGACCAATTTGAATCCCAGAAGAGATTTCACCCCTTCTAAAATTTCTTTCTTCCCTTTTGCTCGCCTGACCCCACCGGCCTTTCCTCGGCCACCGGCATGAACCTGGATCTTGAGGATGACCTCCTCCCAGCCAGTCCTTTCTAGAACTGCCTCGGCCTCATCCATTGTTCGGACAACTTCAAAGGGAGGGAATGGAATCCCATAACGTTGGAATAGTTCTTTAGCTTGGTATTCGTGAAGATGCATAACCCCTTTATGAGTTATGATCATCTACTTTTCAAGGTTAACTATGATTTTTAATCGCCTCCGCTCGGGATGGGAGACGCTAAAGAAGGCTCTCTCATCGACAAGGTCTCTTTTTGGGGAAAAGCTCCGCTCTCTCTTTGGTAAACCTATCGATGAGGATACCCTCGAAAAGTTGCAAACCCTTCTCTATGAAGCCGATCTTGGTCTTGCTACCGCAAAAGAACTCACCTCCAAAATTCAAGCAGCTCACCTCAAAGACCCCTCTTTAACCAGCGACGATCTTATCGAGGTGTTAAAAAAGGAACTCATCCAAAAATTCCAAAAAAGACCCCCAAGAGCGCCACTTCATCACCCCCACTTAATTCTCGTCGTCGGAGTCAATGGGAGTGGGAAAACCACCTCGATTGCTAAAATGGCTAATCTCTACAAAAAGGAGGGGAAAAAAGTCTTAGTAGGTGCCGCTGACACCTTTAGAGCGGGCGCCATTACCCAATTAGAAGTATGGGCAGAGCGCGCTGGTGTCGATATTGTCAAAGGGAGCCCTGGAGGCGATCCGGCAGCTGTTGCCTTCGATACATTAAAAGCGGCAATGGCACGAGGAAGCGACCTCATCCTCCTCGACACAGCAGGGCGCCTCCAAAACAAACAAGATCTCATGCGAGAACTTGAGAAGATTAAAAAATGTTGCGACAAGCTCATGCCAGGTTCTCCTCCAGAAACACTCCTCGTCCTCGATGCGACAGCAGGGCAAAACAGTATTGATCAGGCAAAAACCTTCCACAGCTTCACCCCAATCTCAGGCCTAATTCTTACAAAACTTGACGGAACAGCCAAAGGGGGTGTTATTGTCCCTATTCAAGATACGCTCAACCTTCCTGTCCGCTACATTGGCGTAGGCGAAGGAATTGAAGATCTCCAAGTCTTTGATCCAGAAGCTTTTGTAGAAGCCCTTTTTGCTTAATGAATAATATTATTTTTGCATTGGAAGATCGTCCCGAAGGATTTCAACCCTCTTTTGAAACGTCAGGTGTCTATATTGAAGTAGAGGGGAAACTTCTTTTTATGCAGCGCCATCCTGCAAAGCCCTACGGGCTTAATTGGGGGATTCCTGCAGGGAAGTTGGAGCAAGATGAAACCCCCTTTATAGCTGCCCTACGCGAAGTAAAAGAGGAAACGGGACTCACTCTTGATCCCCAAAAGATTCTAACCGTGGGCAGCCTCCATGTGAGATTCGAAGATCTCGATTTTATCTTTCACATGTTTCACACCACACTCCCCAAGATCCCAGAAATTGATAACGACCCCTCAGCGCACATCGATTGGCGCTGGTTATCTATTGACGAAGCAGAAAACCTTCCTAAAATTATCGGAGGTAAAGAAGCTTTAAATTTCCTTATTAATTTTCGCAATAAACTTAACCTCTCTTAATACTGCACTAACTTCAAGTACTCGCAATTCAAAGGTATTTTTTTATTGTGAGCTATTGTGGTTGATGACTCAGTCACTTGCTGGCAATATTAAAAGCGATACAAGCATTTCACTTAGATGAAGCTGGAGCCTTTCTTATCCCCACCAATAAGTTCAGATGTGATCTACTTAGCTGTAAAAGCTATTCCTCTGACTTCCCCTGCTGGTTAAATTAGAGCAGTAAATGGCTGGGGTAGGTACAATACCTTCCCCATGTCCGTTAAAAGAACTTTATCAGATTGCAACACTACTGCAAATTTTGAAAGGGAGCATCTTCCAGACAAAAGAGTTAGGTGGGCTCCCGACGTAGAAGAACGGGTCGGCAGGGTTTTTGCTGAAAAAGGAAAAACTATTGCTGTTGAATTTGCACCTCAAATTGCAGAAATCGCTGATTTAAAAAAAACCAAACCTGATCTTCTCCGTCATATCCCGACGGAAAGGCTTAAAGAAAATTTCCAAAGACTCGATTTTAAGGCGCAGCACATCTACAACAACAGGCCGCCAGATTTTTTAGCGGTCATCATTTCTTATCTTCTCGAATACCAAACGCTCTTAAAGGAACGAGGTGAAGAGGTAGATTTTAAATTTAAAGTTTGAAATTGGACCCTAAACCCCTGTTTTGAAATCAAAAATAAGGTAAGCAGGGGTACCCTGATTGAGATAAAATCTTTAAATGAATTCTGTTCTTAAAGGATATTTTGGGGTCACAATTTTTGTTCCCTTTCCTTTATAACGAAGGATAGCTTCTTTTGTCCAATCGTTTACTTTTACAGCCGATGAAAGGATATAAACGGTGTCTAATTGAGGTTCAAAGCGATCTGAATAGCCCCCTAGATACATCCCAATCGGTAGGGTGGTAATGAAAACATCGTCGTTGACTCGATGGTGTCGTTTTTTGTGTTCATGTCCTCTAATGATCATTTTAATGGGATGAATAGGACTTAAAACCCGTGCACAATGCTTGGCATCTTCGGGGGTCAATTTCCATTGCCGAATACCCGGATCTCCCATCTGACTAACTCCCTCTATGCCAGCGGGTGCCACATCTCCCCAATTGTAGACGGTAAAATCTTCCACCGCTCTTTCTTTATCTTTGTCCCAAAGCTCTATTAGTCTTTGAGCAGCTAACTGCACTTTAATCTTTTTTCTTTCAGCCTTATCAAGAGTACGAGCAAGGAGAAAAGTATCAACTTTAGGTTCAATGGGTATGTTTTTTATTCTTTCACTCAGCAACCTCCTTTTGGGGACTACCATACGTGCCGTCGGAGCAGCATCATTAATCATTTCAGAGGGATCAACATAAAGCTCAAATAATCCATGGGTAAACTGGATATATTGGCGGGGACCCTGGCCATTAACTTGACTCAAAAAGAGAGTCAAAGGCATTGACTGGTAAACCCTTTCAAGAAGGCATCTTGCATAAATGTTCTTAGCTTTAACAAACTGAGTGAATCGGTTATCTCCCGCGTACATGTTGTTGAGATGGAGATCTTCGTGGTTACCTCGAATGAGGGTAACCTGATTTGGATTCTCTAATCTAAGTGTTAAGACAAGCTCCAGGACCTCCAAGCTATGCGGACCTCGATCCACATAGTCTCCTAATAAAACGAGATGAACATGGGGATAACAACGAAAGTTATTATCTAAGTACCCCTGCACTTGCAGGGTTTTCAAATTTTCGTAAATACTTTTTAGATCGCCATGCAAGTCGGCTCTTACAATTACCTTGCTTCCATCTTGAAGGTCTCTCTTCTCGATATAGCCATAATCAGTTTTTAAATTGCTGTAATTTTTAAACTGGTCGTTATTTTTAGTTGCAAGTTTTATGAACCGTTCATTATCACCCTTTATCCCAATAAATTTTTTTTCATCGGCATTCCAACATTTGCCAAATTCCTCCATCAATGAGGCAGTGGTTGCAATTTCTTTAGGATCTTCTACCTGAATCAAAGCTGTAAGGAGAGCTTGCTCTGCAACCTTCGGCTCTCCCTCTTTCACTACGGCTTTTTGAAGACCTTGAGCTTTCGCCTTTTCCTCCCTAGTGCCAAGTAAAAGAAGCCCCACCAAAAAGATAATGAGAGCGATTAAAGCGATCATGGCAGTGTTAGAAGATCGAAAGACCGTAAGCGTCAGTTTAGCCCCAGGTTGACTTCCAGAGGTAGAGTTAGGCGGCTTTTAAGGAGATCTAGCTTTGATCCAGTTGTCCGGTAGGAGCTCGCT
>JAGVKY010000147.1 GCA_020050175.1 Parachlamydiales bacterium | reverse complement strand
TTTGATTATTGCCTTGCCAACGGCCTATCTAAGCGCCATTAGTTCCTCTGCAAAAAAGGGGATTTTGTTAAAAGGAGGAGCAATCCTCGATGCAATCGCGAGCTCAAAAAGCATCGCTTTCGATAAGACGGGGACTTTAACGACCGGCGAGCTGGAAGTTGTCTCCCTTAATACTTGGGGTAATTTATCGCGCGAAAAAGCCCTTGAGATAGCTGCTTCGCTCGAAAGAGGGGCCAAACACCCGATTGGTGAAGCGATCATCCGTGCTTCGGTTAAAGAAAACGTCGAAATTTCACAACCCGAAGAGATTCGCCTAGTCCCTGGCTATGGTGTAGAGGGAAAGGTAAAAGGAATGCAAGGGTTTATAGGTCATTACGAATGGCTGCTCCCTAAGTTAGACCGATCAAAACAAAAACAACTTAAAGAAGTTGTGGCAAGAGAGAAAAGAGAAGGCCGGAGTATCGCCCTCTTAGAAGTGGGTGGAGAAATGGCCCTTTTCACTTTTGAGGATCGATTAAGGCCAGCAGCAAAAACTCTGATTCAGGAGCTGCATGACAATTTAGGACTAAAAACTTATCTCCTGACAGGCGATCACATGGAGAGCGGCAAGAAGGTCCAAGAAAAGCTCGGCATTCATAAGGTCTATGCCAATCTTCGACCCGAAGATAAGCTCTACCATGTCTCTCGCCTTTCAGAAGATGGGGGATTAATGATGGTGGGGGATGGGATCAATGATGCGCCTGCCCTTGCAAGGGCGACCGTTGGCATTGCGATGGGAAAGATCGGAAGCGGCGCTGCCTTAGATGCGGCTGATGCCGTTCTTTTAAAAGAAGATCTTCTCGATATTAACTGGCTGATCCTTAAGGGGCAAAAAACTCGTACCATCGTCCGTCAAAACCTAACCATTGCCCTATCAAGCATTGCTATTGCTGCGATCCCTGCTCTGCTAGGCTTTGTCCCCCTTTGGCTTGCTGTCGTTATGCACGAGGGGGGGACCTGTCTTGTAGGTCTTAATGCACTTCGGCTTTTAAAAAAGTAAAAATGTCGTAGAGTTAAAATATGACTCTTGCTCCAAACGAACATCTTTTGCAGGCGGTTCAAAATGAGAGCCGCAAATTTCAGGAATTCTATTTGTGGTTAGAAAGGGCCATGCCAAAGCCCTTTTTCGAAGAGGTGTCTCAAGAAGAGGTGATGCTAGTCGCTCACCATCTGATGGGTTTTGAGCTGCAAGACCGCTTCTGTCTGATCGACTTAAAAGGCTCAGCCATCGTCTTGACAGTAGAAGGGCCTGACGCCGATCTAAAAATCTTAGAAAAATTTTCTCGCTTTGGGATCAAAAACTATCAAGCTTTTGTTTCAAAAGAGAGTTTGCCTGGGATCAAGGATAGGATCAGAGTGGGGATTGTATTTTTCACTCAAGCGTTAGAGGAAAAAAATGACACTGCCTCTCTCCCAGAGAACCTCATTCACGAAATGCGTCTCCATATCAAAGAGAGCAATCCCGAGGTTTCTGATCACGATTTTCAGGAGCTAATGGAGGCGCTGAATGGCCGCTTTGTCAGGTCCATTGCGCTGGAAGATGTCACTCTTGCTGCCGACATGTTTTTCCGAGCAAAAAATCGAGATAACTGCCAATACGTTGCACGCTATCAAGAGGATTGGAAAGAATCTGGCAAGCCTTCGATGCAGCTTGTGATGGCTTGGCGGAGTGCCCCTAAGTACAATTTTCTTTACCGGTTGGCGCGGGTCATCCATCGGCATGGCTTAGTCATGCGAAGGGTGAATGCAACCTATATCCGTCCTTACGAAAGGCAAAATATTTTGGTGATGGTGATCGGCATCCATGGCGGAGATGGCAGGGCTGCCTGGGAGGCTGCCGATCTTTCTGATTTCCTTCGGGAACTCGCTAGGGTTAAGTATTTTGCAGGCTTTGACCAGGTCGAAAATATGCTGGTTAATCCGGGGATCATCACGGGAAATTTTGGGAATTTGCTGAGAGGCTTAACGCCCTTGATCCATCAATTCTTACTACCGCTCGATGCCAACTTATTTACTCAAGAAGCTATTTTGGAGACATTTTGCGCCCATCCCGATTTGACTCAGCTTTTGGTAGAGGCGTTTAAGGCAAGGTTCCGCCCCGATCATGTTGATCTCGCTCGTTTTGAGGTGATCGGAGAAGAGTCCCGACGAGAAGTGGGGAGGCTCGATACGGGTAATGAAGTGCTCGATCGGATGCGAAAAATGGTTCTCACTTTCGCCTTCGAAGTTATTGCAAAGACACTAAAAAATAATTTTTATAGAAATAATCTAACGGCTCTTTCTTTCCGTTTAGATCCTGCCATTTTAGATTGCCTCCCCTACGACCGGACAAAATTATTTCCTGAGCTCCCTTTTGGTATTTTTTACATGAAGGGCATGCATTTTTTTGGTTTCCATGTTCGTTTTAAGGATTTAGCTAGAGGGGGAGTCAGAACGGTTTATCTCCAAAATCCCGATCAGGTGAGAGCTGAGCAAAATTTTGTCTTTAGTGAATGTTATAATCTTGCTTTAACACAGCACAAAAAGAACAAAGAGATTCCTGAAGGAGGAGCGAAAGGGGTTATTTTCCTGCAGCCCTTTGTTCGCCTTGATTCAGAAGCGGAAATTTTGAAGCGAGAGCTTGATTATACCCCTCTCTCTGAGCAAGAAAAAAACGATAAAGTCGCTCACTTTAGGGAAGAGCAGCGGAACGAATTTCTCCATTCGGCACAAAGATCCTATATCGAGAGTTTTTTGACACTGATCAATTGCGAAGATGATGGAAAAATTCGGGCGAAGCATATCGTTGATTATTGGAAAAAACCTGAATACATCTACATCGGTCCAGACGAGAACATGAGCAATGAGATCATCTCTTGGATAGCGATGATGAGTAAAAAGTACGGCTACCGACCAGGTGGTTCTTTTATTACGTCTAAGCCCGCAGCGGGGATTAACCACAAAGCCTATGGGGTCACCTCTTTAGGGGTTATCCGCTATATGGATCACCTTCTGCGTACCATTGGAATAGATCCTAAAAATGATATTTTTCGTGTCAAACTTTCGGGCGGCCCAGACGGCGATGTGGCAGGCAATGCCTTGATTCGTCTTGCAAAAGACTATCCAAAAACGGCCCGCGTTGTAGCTCTTACTGATATTTCCGGGACTATTTCTGACCCTGAAGGGTTAAGCCTCCCGCATTTAAAGGAGCTTTTCTTGGCCGAGCAATCGATTAGGTTTTACCCCCCAGAAAAATTGAATGATGGGGGCTTTTTGCTCGATAAACAGACCAAAAGAGCTGCTGGTCCCTATGCCCAGCAAACGTTACTGTGGAGAAAAAGGAATAGAAAGGTTGAGGAGGAGTGGCTCTCGGGTTCTGAGACCAATTATCTTCTTCGGCACAATCTCCATAGCGCTTCTGCCGATATTTTTATAACTGCTGGCGGGCGGCCTAAAACTTTGAACGAACACAATTGGAAAGATTTTCTTTTAGATGACCTTCAGCCCTCGAGCAAAATCATTGTTGAAGGGGCAAATCTCTATCTGACTCCCGAAGCAAGGCGAAAACTTGAAGAATTAGGCGTCTACATTATCAAAGACAGTTCGGCTAATAAGACAGGTGTGATCTGCTCCTCCTTTGAGGTCTTAGCCGGTTTAACGCTAGGGGATGAGCTTTTTATCCAGCAAAAGGAGGTGCTGGTCCAAGAAATTTTAGCCAGGCTGCAAGAGGCTGCTGATAAAGAAGCTCTCCTTATTTTGAGAGAGCATCAGAAGACAGGGCTTTATATGACCGATATCTCCAATCGGATTTCCGATCAGATGAACCGGTTTAAGTATGAGATTCTTGAATATCTCCATACGATTTCCCTTGGGAAGGATTTGGCCTCTCCTTGGCATCAACTTTTTTTATCCTATTGTTTACCCACCCTTAGTCGTCATTTTGAAGACAGGTTGATGGCCGAAATTCCTGAGGGTCATAAAAAAGCCATTATTGCTGCCCTTCTCGCCTCAGAAACCATCTACCGTCGGGGGATTGCCTGGTCGCCCTCTATTGTTGATATTCTCCCTCTAGTTACGAGTGAGATTTTGACGCACAAATAAAGAATTTAGCACTTTTTGGTTAAGAGTGCTAAATTTGTTGACGGATAGGGGGGGCGATCAGGTAAATTAGAGACATGCGAGCGATAAAGCGTCCTCCCAAGTCTCAAAGAGAGCTGGCGGTTTTGATGGCCTGCGTCGAGCAGTACATTAAAAGCGGTCGGCCTGTCGGATCACACACTTTGAAAGAGGTGGCGTCGGCCGAGTTATCTTCTGCAACCATTCGAAATTATTTCTCGGCCCTTGAAGAAGGGGGGTACCTTAAGCAGCATCACGCTTCTGGAGGGAGAGTTCCTACCGAAAAAGCCTACCGCTTATATCTCACAAATCTTTTGGAAGATGAGGAAGTTGAAAGAGCCTCTCTCTCCCTAGTGAATAAGGAAGAGCTTGAAATAGAGGGGCAAGAGGTGTCTGCCTTTTTACAAAAAGCAGGGGAATGGCTTTCGGAGCGGCTAGGTTTAAGTCTCTTCCTCTCGTTTCCCCGTTTCGATCAAGATTACCTCATTAGAATTCGAGGAGTTGTGATCGACCATGCGAGAATTCTTTTTGCCCTAGTGACCCAATTTGGGGAGCTTTTCTCCGAAGTTCTCCCCTTAAAAGAGCGCCTTTCTTCTCAAGCAGTCCTCCGGATGGAGAGCTATTTCGATTGGAAATTGAGGGGGTCGCCAGTTGGGGAATGTCCCATTGTAGGCAAAGAGGCGGTTTTTGCAGAAGGTTACTTCCAAGAGCTCATGCTCCGGTACATTGTTAAACACACCTCTTTTGTTGATGAGGAGATCTTTCGGTGCGGGTTTACTCACCTTTTGCGGTACCCCGAATTTCAAGATCCTGCCCTTTTATCCAATGGGCTTGGTCTTTTTGAGAATGGGCGAAAAATGAGGCATCTTCTGCGTGAAGCTGTCACTCAAAAGGGGCTCACTTTTTGGCTCGGACGGGAGCTCGATTTGATCCAAGTGGGATTGGAAGAAGGGGCTCTTATTGCTATGCCTTATCGGATCGCTCATAAACCTGTCGGTGCGTTTGCCCTCTTGGCTCCTCTGCGGTTTGATTACAAAGAAATATTAACTGTCCTCCTCCCGTTTATTGAGCGGGTAGGAGAAGTACTGACTGAGACTGTCTACCACTACCGTCTTTCTTACCGTTTACCAAGCGAAGTCACCCACGCTTTGGGGTTGGAAGAAAGGGAGTTTTTAGAGCACTCTTCTCGAAAAATTTTAATCGAAGACAAAAGGAACACACGTGGCCGCTGACGAGACTCCTCCAAGCACTCCTCCAGCCCCTCAACCACCTTCTCCTCAAGAGGAGCTAGATGAGCTGAAAGATAAATATTACCGCCTTCTTGCTGATGGAGAAAATCAGCGCAAGAGGCTGCAGAAAGACAAGATGGAAGGCATAAAAAGCGCCGAGGTTTCGACCATCACCTCTTTTTTAGAACCCCTTGACCATCTCGAAAATGCATTGAAATTTGCGACCCACGCCTCTCCTGATGTGAAGCAATGGGCCGTCGGATTTGAGATGATCCTCGGGCAATTTAAAGAGATTTTAAGCCGGCACAAAGTTGCCCCTTTCTCATCGCTTGGACATCACTATGATCACGAAAAACATGATGCCGTCGACATCGAAGAGACCGAAGATGTTGCTCCTGGAACAATCATGGAAGAGTACCAGAGAGGTTATGTGATGGAAGGAAAGACCATTCGGCCCGCAAAAGTAAAGGTCGCCAAAGCAAGGGCAGAGCCCGAAGAATTACAAGAAAAGAGAGAAGAATCATGACAGAAGAACAACAAAAAAAGAGAGGGAAGATCATTGGGATCGACCTCGGTACAACTAACTCTTGTGTTGCTGTAATGGAGGGAGGAACTCCCAAAGTCATCCCTAATGCAGAGGGATCGAGAACAACACCCTCAGTCGTTGCTTTTAAAGGAGACGAAGTCCTTGTTGGCATCCCTGCTAAACGTCAGGCTGTGACGAATAGCGAAAACACGATTAGTTCGTCCAAACGTTTTATTGGGCGTAAAAACAGCGAAGTTCAATCAGAAACTAAAACAGTGCCTTTCAAAGTTATCCCTGACAAAAACGGCAATGCTGTTTTTGAAGTGCAGGGAAAAATGCTCACTCCTGAGGAGATCGCAGCTCAGGTCCTGAAAAAAATGAAAGAAACAGCAGAAGCTTACCTTGGCGAGAAGGTGACTGAGGCTGTCATTACTGTTCCTGCCTACTTTAACGACTCTCAAAGACAGTCGACAAAAGATGCTGGTCGGATCGCAGGTCTTGACGTGAAAAGGATTATCCCTGAGCCAACAGCTGCTGCTTTGGCTTATGGACTCGATAAAGAGAAAGGGGATAAAAAAATTGCTGTCTTTGACTTAGGAGGCGGAACGTTTGATATTTCGATCTTGGAAATCGGTGATGGGGTCTTCGAAGTGCTTGCCACGAATGGAGATACTCACCTCGGAGGTGACGATTTTGACAATGCTATTCTCCATTGGATTCTTGACACCTTCAAGAAAGAGAGCGGTATTGATTTAAGCAAAGATAAGATGGCTCTCCAAAGGCTTCGCGATGCTGCCGAAAAAGCTAAAATGGAACTTTCTGGCACCACAACGACAGAGATTAACCAGCCATTTATCACTATGGATGCGTCAGGGCCTAAACACTTGGCACTCACTCTTTCCAGAGCAAAACTCGAAAGCCTCACTCAAGATCTTATCAATAGAACAGTGGATCCTTGCTTGAAAGCCATGAAGGACTCTGGTCTTTCTAAAGATGAGATTGGAGAGGTGATCTTAGTTGGAGGGATGACTAGGATGCCAGCTGTCCAAGCAAAGGTGAAAGAGATCTTTGGCAAGGAAGGGCACAAAGGGGTCAACCCAGACGAAGTGGTGGCTATTGGTGCTGCTATTCAGGGGGGTGTTTTAAAAGGTGACGTCAAGGATGTTCTTCTTCTTGATGTGACGCCTTTAACATTAGGTATCGAAACATTAGGCGGCATCATGACCCCTCTTGTGGAAAGAAACACAACAATCCCAACCCAGAAAAAACAGGTCTTTTCGACAGCGTCTGACAACCAGCCTGCCGTAACGATTGTCGTTCTTCAGGGGGAAAGGAAGCTTGCAAAAGATAATAAGGAAGTCGGCAGATTTGATTTAACAGACATTCCTCCATCTCCTAGAGGATTGCCGCAAATTGAAGTGGCTTTCGATATCGATGCGGACGGGATTCTTCATGTTTCAGCACGCGATTTGAACACCGGCAAAGAGCAAAAAATTCGGATTGAGGCAAGTTCCGGCTTGTCGGAAGCTGATATCAAGCGGATGTTGAATGACGCCGAAGCTCATGCCGAAGAAGATAAGAAACGGAAAGAAGAGATCGAAGTGATCAACGAGGCCGATGCCGTTGTTTTCAGAGCTGAAAAAGCGCTGAAGGAATATGGCGAAAAAGTGCCAAAAGAGGTCACAAGTGCTATCCAAAGTAAGATCGATGTTTTGAAAAAGGCGATCGAAGCTAAAGATGTCGAGCGGACCCGTCATGCACGGCAAGAGCTTGAGACTGAGATGCAAAAGATTGGCGAGGCGATGTCAAAAGCTCACCAAGCGGCACCAGGCGAAGCTTCCCATGGAGCCGCACATGAACAGCCAAGGGAAGAGCCAAAATCGGCTAATTCCAATGGCAACGGCATTGAAGATGCTGAGGTCGAGATTATCGATCCAAAAGAAGAGAAATAGGAAATAAAAAGGGGGAGGTTGATCCCGATCGCAATAAATAACGGAGCCGAAGGCAATATTATTTGTGGCGATGGGTATTAATACCCCCCTTTTTCAATCTTAACGTTCTCTTTGAAGTTGAATGCTACACTAGTGGACGTTCCATGATGACAACACCCGAGCAGCCACCTACAATATCTTCTTCTCCGTCCTCTGTTGAGACGCGTAAAGTCTCTTGGGGATGGGGTTTTTTCGGCGCCCTCTGCGCTTATGCAGCCTCGCTTTGTGCTATTTTAGGAGAATATCCTTTCATTTCTGGAGCACTTACAGCAACTTCGATGAGCTGCTTTATAAAAGTCTTCAAAAAAGAAGATATTCGAGGTTTTTGGTCCATTTTGATGGGCCCGCCTCGTTCCTAACGAGCTTTTTTAACACGATTTCTCGTTACCTCCAAAAGCCCTTTTCGTATCCATCTCTACCCATCTCTATCCATTAGAGGTCGTCAAAAATGAATACGCATCAAAAGTGGTTGCCTTTCTCAAGCAAAAACCAAAATTTTTGAAAAAGTTATTGCGTAAAATCTCCTTACTTGATTATTAAGAAGCTTAAACAAGAAAAATCCATCTCAAGGGGTTTTCTCGAGCCATCTTTTGGCATCAGAGTCTCCTGAGAGAAATTAAAAGTTTTGATTCTACAAGGAGATGAAACGATGAGGTCTTTCCTCAATAAAACTTGGAGCGCCTTAGCCGTCGCTGTCCTTTCGGCTTCGGCAATTCAGGCAGATTTGCTACCAATTACGCCATGCGGTCCTATTTGCGATCCATGCTGCAACCCAATGCCTGAGCCTTGCTTTGGCTACGCTTACAACCCACCAGTATTTGTTAATGACTGCTGTGGTTGGTTCGCTGATGTAGAATTCCTCTACCTCAAGCCAGTACAAGAAGGGATTTCTCCTGGAGCAACTGGTGGTGCTTCTGGTGTATCACCTATTACAACGCCGATTTTAGTTGAGACTACAACGGTTGGATTACCTACAGCAGATTTCTCAGGAAAAATTGATGAGAGATTCCACCACCCACATTATGATTGGGATTCTGGCTTCCGTGTTGGTTTAGGCTATCGCCTTCCATGTGACTGCTGGGAAGTTTCAGCTATTTTCACACACTACAGAACTAACTGCTGCAATAACGAAAACACCTCGTTTTTGGTAACACCAGCAGTAGAAACAACAAGGCGTGCTACTTTAAACGGTACACTATTCGCTCCATCTTATTCTATCTACAGAGAAGCTGTTAGCCCATTTGACTTAAGTCAAATCGCTTTAGAGTCTGAGTGGAGATTAAACTGGAACCAAGTTGACCTTCAATTTTCACGTGAGTTTTATGTTGGCCGCTGTGTCACATTAAGACCACACACAGGTCTTCGTGCCCTCTTCTTGGAAGAAAAATACCACATCAACCAATTTGCTTCTGGCATCACTGGTGTAGCGCCTATTGCTGGAGAAATTGCTAGCGTAAGAGAAACAATTCGTATGCAAAACAACTTCAAAGGCATCGGTGTTCTAGCTGGTTTGGACATGGCTTTTGACTTCGGTTGTGGACTTGCTTTCTACGGCGAGGCGACAGGGTCGCTTAACTTTGGTAAGTACAGAACAACACAACAAGCTGACGGTGCACTTAACACCTTTCTTGCCGGCAGAGGTACAGCTACTCCTACTCTAGGTGGCTTAACTCCAAATAGCCTCCATATCAAAGATGACTTAGATGATTTGCTCGCAAATCTCGACCTCAAATTTGGTATCCGCTGGAGAAACAGAATGAACTGTGATCGGAATGCGTTCACACTGAAATTGGGCTGGGAAAACCACGTCTTCTTCGGTTACAACAGATTCCGCAATACAGTTGCCCCAACATTCAACGATGTTGTGACAAACAGCCCAACAGGGAACCTCTCCCTCTACGGTATCGTTTTCGCAGCTGTTCTCGACTTCTAATCTAAACTGATTAAAGTTAGACGAATACGACCCGCTGGCTAATCCAGCGGGTTTTTTTTTGGAATCAGTAAATTTAAATCCCTTTTTTTAAATGCATTCTTTCATTTTGATATTGTGTTTGCTTTTATCTTTTACTCCTCTTTATGCCCATAAAAGAGTCTGCATCCCTGCCAAACAACATGAAAGTGTTATTTTCAATGGGTCAGGCGGATTTAACACAGGTTTGTTTTTCATTTTCAGTTGTATTGTTGGAGCCTTGCGCTCTTTAGACAGTAGACAAATTGCAAGTTTGTCAGTCGACTTTGGTTCGAACGGTTTTTACTATGATGAGAAAATAGGTGAAAATTGGTGGGGCTATTATTTCGATTCTCTGTTGAGCATCAATAACAGCAGATACACTTCAAGTGTTGATTCTGCTTTTCAAGCGCAGTTTTATTTGTCTTCTTTAAGCAGCTCACGTGAAGAAAATTATCGTCTGATTTCAAAATATATTCAGATAAAAAAACCTATATTGGACGAGGTTAATCAATTTGAAGAGGGTTTTTTTAAGGGAAGATTTGTAGTGGGTATTCACTACAGAGGAACTGATAAATTTATATCTGAATCTCCCTCAATTACTCCGGATAAATTTTTGGACAAACTAGAAAAAGAATGGGGATCTATATGGGAAAAAGAGCCTCTCTTCTTTGTGGCGACAGATGTTGATGAATTCATAAAAGTGATCGAGCAGAGGTATCCTGGACGAGTTGTTTTTCATGAAGCAGAGCGATCTATCGATGGCAATCCTCTGCATTCAACGACAAAATCACCTTACGAACAGGGGCGAGAGGCATTAATTGACTGTTTACTTCTTTCTAGAACCCATTTTTTGGCCCGTACAGGCTCAAATTTGAGTCTTGTTTCAACTTGGTTTAATCCTTCACTCCCTACTGTTGTTCTTAACCCCAATGCTCTCGGTCTTTGATTCTGAAACTCTCTTTTTTAATTTCTGAATGATGGAATGAAGAGGAGAAGGGTGAGGAGAAAATTGGGTGGTATCGATTTCGTGAAGAAGAGGTTCAACCTCTTCGGCAAGAGAGGGATCTTTGTAGAAGAGCTTTTCAATGAGTTCGGTGGAAGTTAGGGGGGAAGTTGATTCATCGAGAAGGGGGTCAAAGAGCTCTTCGCGCCACGATTTTTTTTGTTTGGCTACAGGGCGGTATTTTTCCCAAAGTTTGAATAGGCCCCAAAAGAAGAGGGTTGTTAAGGCAAGGAGGGGGAGAATGTCGAGGTGATTCTTTAGTTCAAATTGGTGAAGTAGTTGTTGGTGTGCCTCGGGGTCAAGAAGGGGGAGAGGGAGGCCAGGTGGCGGAGCAAAGGGGAGATTCATCTGGGTTTCGAAAGAAAATTCCCTAGTGCAGTGGAGGCATCTACTCCGTAAGGGAGATTAAGAAATGAGCCACCAATTTTTCCGAAAAGCCGTTTTATATCGCTCCGCCGTTGTTCGACTGAATCTTCGTAATCTCGCTGGTAGCTAGAGGTGCTATCAAAAATGACGCTTTCTCCAGTTTCAGCATCTTCTAAAGCGATCGATCCTGCTGGAGGGGGTTGAATATCTAAAAACTCTTCAGCAAAAACACCGACGATCTCTCTCCTTTCGCTGATCCTTAAAAGGCTTACCTCTTTCGGGAGGGTAGCAAAATCAGAAACTAAAAAAAGAATGGCTCCTCCTTGAGGATCGATCTTTTGGAGATAGGAAAAAGGAATTTCCCAATTGGTCCCTTTTCCACTTCCTTTTAGTCTATTTAGCTCAGCTAAAATAAGAGGCGCAGATCCTATGCCCCTTCGTGGAAGAATGAGTTTTTCCAGTTTATCAGAGAAAAAGAGAAGGCCCACTCGATCTCTTTGGTTAAGGGCAACAAGAGCTATCAGTGAGGAAATTTCGCTCATCCTCTCTCTCCTTTCATCTCCTAAAGCTTCAATCGATGGGGATACATCAAAGAGAATCCAAATTTTTAGATCTCTCTCCTCATTATATCGCTTGATCAAGGCCTTATTCCAAGCGGCTAAATGGCTCCAGGATATATCAGAGACAGGATCGCCTGGTTGGTAGGGCCTTAATTCCTCAAAGGCGATGCCTCTCCCTCGATAATGAGAATTCCAAAGACCATGCAAAAGACCCTTGACAGACTTCCTAGCCCGAATAAGGAGTTTCTGGAGATTCTTTTCCATGAATACAGCATAGGGGATTTAGATTTTTTCCTATGACAGAAAAATTTTACTATGACTTTTGTTGAAATATGTCCTACTAAATTCACTCTGAAACAAGTGAAAAGTTGATTTAATTTCGACCTTTGGCCTACAATAAAAACCTGTTTCAGTTGCATTTTTGCAAAAAAAGGCCATTCAGGTCTTGAAACTTTAGTGAATTAATTGGAGGAGGTATCCCATGAATTGTGAATTGCGTAACTAAACTTCCGCTCCCCAGAAAGATGTGGAGAGACCCTTGTAGAATTTATCCACCTCTTCGAAGGTATTTACCCTGGTAGACCCAGTGGTTAGATACGATGGGGAGCCTTTAACAAAAGGCTTGTCCATATGAAAACGAATAGTTCTCTTGCAAAAAAGCCTCAAAAAAGAGATTCGAAATCTCCACCCAAAGATTCGAAACCTCTCTCAAAAGAATCGAAATCTCAGACGAAAGAGTCTCGGTTCAATTCTTTGTGGCAGCTTGCACCTTATGTTCAAATCGGATTCCAGCAAAATATTTTGTACATTGGATTCGGTTCTATCCAAAAGAAAATCGAAGATAAAAGATCCCAAAGCAATTTTCTAAAGACAATTGAGCTTTTTTTAGAGCCTATTTCTTTTGAAAACGCTCTCATCGCTCTTAAAGAAGAGGGATTAGAGGACAAAGAAGCTTTAAAGATTATTAGTACCTTGGCCCAAGAGTGTTTAATCCCAGCAGGAGTCTTTAAATCCCAGCATCGCCATAGCCGCTCACTTCTCTTTTATGCTCTTTCGGGGGCAGATGTTAGTAAAGTGCAAACCCGGATATCAAAATCAAAAGTTGGGATTGTGGGATGCGGCAGTGTTGGCAATGTGGTAGCTGTCTCTTTAGCAACCGCAGGTGTTCAGCAATTTGTTCTCTTTGATGGTGATACAGTTGAGCTTTCAAACCTCAACCGACAGATCATGTTTAAGGAGTCGGACCAAGGAAAACCCAAGGTAGAAGTCTTGGGAGAAGCCCTCCTCGAAAGAAGTTCAGATTTAGAGATTGTCGTGATCAAAGACTATGTCGAAGAACATAGTCTCCGTCACCTAAAGGGATGCGATTTTGTTGTTTTATCGGGAGATCAAGGCGGCATTGTCAAAATGATCAACCGTTTTTGTGTGAATGAAGGGATTCCCTTTATGAACATTGGCTACATTGAAGACGTGGCGGTCTGGGGACCTTTAGTCATACCAGGAAAGACAGGTTGCTTAGCTTGTCAAAATCGGGTGGCTTCTGAAGAGGGATTGTCAGAGAAGGAGTTGGAGATTTTACGCAAAGTCAACGCTCGCTACCAGGCGCCTTCCAACAGCCCCGTCAATATGTTGGCGTGCTCATTTGCAACATTAGATATTTTAAAATTTCTTGGCGGCTTCGGTGAAGTGGCTTCGATTAACTCTAGAGTTGGCATTTGGACTCACAATCTTAAATTTGAGCGTTTAGATTACACGCGCAACCCCGATTGTAAGGTCTGTGCAGGAAAACTACCTAAAGCTCCATAAGTTTGAGATAAATTTAAACGCAAAGACGCAAAGGCGCAAAGAAATGCAAGACTATTTTTACATAAAAGGAGCAAAGTAATGGCTTTTTTCTTTGCACCTTTGTGTTCATTAAAGGAGCGACTTTAATGTCTTTGTTTTTTTGCGTCTTTGCAACTTTGCGTTTAAATTTCTTTTTTTCGCCCCTATGGGTGCCGATTAATCGATGACAAAAGATTTCTCTCTTGAAGCTTGGCGTGTCATTTTTCTGAATGCCCTTTTTCAAGGAGGACGTTTAACCGTCGGTGCGATTTCTAGTCTTTATTTTCTGCAACAAGGCTTTTCACTTGGAGAATTTGCACAATTAAAATCGATACAAGCGGTTATTTTCCTCGCTTTCGATATCCCGATAGGTCTTTTTTTGACCTGGATCGGCTCATACCGTTCGATGCTAATATCGACAATTTTTGGATTTTTAGGGGCCGTAGGCTATTTAATCTCGACAAATTTGGGCAGCTTCATGATTTCGGAGGCTTTTATAGCTTTATCGCTATCGATTTGGCCCCCTTCCATGGGGGCTTATTGCATGGCGGTTTTAAAACCGAATGAAGGAAAAAAAGGGGTAGTCGAACGGTATTTCCACACAGGCGATGCTATAGCCAATATCAGTATCGTTTTGGCAGGAGTTTGTGGAGCTTGGCTATATCAATCATCCATCTATTTGCCCTATCTCGCTTTCGCGATGATATATCTTTTGGCAGCGTCGCTTTTGCTTAAAAAGCCCCCCCCAGAAGTCCATGAAATAATTTCCAATCGGAAGAATCGCCTCTCCTTTAATTTTGGCGCTCTCCGTAAGATCTGGCCCTTTATTTTGATGATGTGCGCAACGCAGTTTGCTTTTCAGCCGATCCTCCACTATTGGCAACCTTTTTTTAAGGATCAATTTCAGGCGACGACTTTTGATATATCGATTGTGTTTGTAGCTTATTCGTTAACAATGAGCGGCACCTCTTCGATTTATGCCTTTTTAAATAAATTTTCTTTTTTTCATCATCCCCTTGTCCCTATTTCCTTAGGAGCCTTTGCAAGCCTCTATTTCTTTGGCCTTTCTTCCTCTCCTTCTTACGTCTCAGCTCTTATTCTTTTTTCCTTCCTCTTTGCGTTTGTGAATATCGTTCAAATGGCAGCAAGTATCCTTATTCAAAAAAGAGTCTCGGACGAAGAGAGGATCAACTGCAGCAAGCAAACTTCTTTTATCGCCCGTATAGCGATGTTGATTTCACTCACCCTCTTTGGCTTCCTCAGCAGACTCAGCCTTCCGATCGACCGGATCTTTTTCATCTACGGCGCCATCTCACTAGTTGCCTTTACTTTTCTTGGAATAACCGCTTTTGCCTACTCCCTTAGAAAGGAAACATTGGCCCAAAAAACGTGATCCAACACGATTCCAAGGGCTTCAAAAAAAAATAACAGGATTAGGGATGAGACAGAAAGGGTTAGAAGTGAAAGTAGAGCAATCGTTTGAAGTAGTATTTAGAGGCAAAATGATTGGCCGAGGCGTTGTTGAAAAACTCTATCTGAATATCTAAGTAAATCATCAAAAACAAGTCGGGGACACCCCCGCGCCCCGTTAAGGGCCCATT
>JAGVKY010000160.1 GCA_020050175.1 Parachlamydiales bacterium | reverse complement strand
GGTCGCCGATCATTCCCGTCGCTCCCCCAACGAGGGCAATGGGCTGATGCCCTTCATCTTGAAACCATTTGAGCATAAGGAGCGGGATCAAGCTTCCAATGTGGAGACTGTCAGCCGTGGGGTCAAAACCGCAATAGAGACGAATGGGTTGTTTAAGAGCTTCATCGATGCCAAGACCTGCGATCTGGTCGATGAATCCCCTTTCTTGGAGACGTGCAATCAGGTTCATATGAACCGAAAGCATATAGAGGGTTGGGGGGTCTTTCAACCCCCCAGGGAATTAAACTATTTCTACTGCTCCTGGTGCAAATGGCTCTTGCGGTTGTACTAAAGTCATTGGCACTACTTTTGAAGAGTCATCAGCTGGTGGCGCACTAGGTGGTGGAGGGGCCGGAGGGAAATGAGGTGGAAATTTGATTGTCGCTTGTAGCTGATCAATTTTTTCTGCCAATTGGGTAAAGGGTGAAACGCCATCACGATGGGTAATCCTCAAATCAAGGTTATCCCAAAGGGCAAGCAAGATCATGATCGGCCATCCGAAGTTGAAGAATTCAACCACAGCTCTGATCACGTTAAGAACTGCGTGTTCAATCCACTTGATATCTTCTGAGACTCGGGCTCTAAGTGCTTGGTAAGTCACTACGTCACCATTGCGGTGGTAAGCCCAAAGAGCTTTTACCTCATGGTAACCTGCAGCAATTGCTCCGATTGCAAATTGTGTGATAGCAAGTGCGAATCGCACAGTAGCTGCAGTTTGGCAAACGCCAGGTACGGATACATATCCGAAAACGTTTAAGATCTTTTCAAAGACCTCCATGCTCTCTCGGATAGGTACGTCCATTAGGGGTTTTATAGGATTAGTTTGCATTATGTTTTTTTCCTCTCTCAGGATGAAGGAATTATTTTAAACAAAAGTAATAAAAATTATTTAAAGATTTTATTTGTATATTTTGTTTTGATCCTCTAGAATTGGAGCCCCTTTGCCGATGAAGCTTTTTATTAGTTCAACCCTCTTTTTCCTCGTGATGTTTTTCCTCTTTGATGGGTGGAGAAAATCTGATGTCGAGAAAGTGACAGATGAAGTCACAAAACCTGCAGTTGTTTTACATGTTAATGCAGCCGGCGCCCCTGCGCAGTCTTTGCTCCCCACTCCTTCCACTCGTTCTCCCTCCATTGATCGCGTAGATGAGCTTTTTCGCCCCGATTCTAATGCCTTTCCATTCGTTGAGACGATTACTTACAAGAGCCGAGTCCCTTGGCTTGCAGGGAAAATGGCTTGGATCGTGAACTACGCCACTCACTACAAGACCTCAAAGCACTTCATCTCCCGGTCGCTTTCAGGTCATCGCGACTACTTCTATCAAGATGTCAAAGATGGAGACAGATTCAATGTTTTGAGTCTTGAGGCCCCCTATCACTTCCATCTTTTGCTCAATCTTTCTGAAAGGAAGCTTTGGCTCGGAGCCATGAATGAGACAACAGGCGAAGTGGAATGGATTAAAAATTACACGGCCTGCGTCGGACGAGAAGAACCTGCCCGAACTTCGGGTTACCTCACTCCGCTTGGGACTTATGGTCTCGGTGATCGGATCGCAGTCTATACGACCGAATCGAAGGGGTATTATCTAGGGGAAAAAGTTGAAATGATCCGTTATTTTGGCACCCGATGGATCCCCTTCGAAAGGGAGATTAAGGGGTGCACCGCCCCCGCTAAAAGTTACGGCATCCATGGAGTTCCCTGGATTAAAGAGGGAGAAGAGTGGCGGGAGGATTGTTCCTCTATAGGTACTGCTTCTGCCGATGGGTGCATCCGTCTGAGAACTGAAGATATCGAGGAGCTTTATGCTATTATCTCCTCAAGACCGACAACGACCACGATCGAAATAACAACTGATTATCTAACAGCTGAGATAAAACCATGACGGAGATCCTTGCCCACGAGCGAGAAATCGAAGAGTACCGGAAAACGATTGATCGGCTCAAAAAACAAAGCCATCATCACCCCCTCTTTTCTCAGGAAATTACTCGCCTTGAGCAAAAACTTGAAGAGTTGAAAGCGACCGTTTACAAGTCCCTTTCTCCCTGGGAACGGGTTCAAATTTCCAGACACCCTTCCCGCCCAAAAGCTTTGGATTTCATCAAAAACATCACCGATAGCTTCGTGGAACTTTGCGGTGATCGGACGTTTGGGGATGATCAGGCACTTGTCGGCGGTCTGGCAAAAATTAACGGCGTCCCCCTTGTCATCATGGGACAAGAGAAGGGAAAAGATACCGAGGGCCGGATCCGTCACAACTTTGGCATGATGAATCCAGAAGGGTTTAGAAAAGCTCTCCGTTTGATGAAATTGGCAGAGAAATTCTCTCTGCCGGTCCTTACTCTTCTTGACACATCAGGAGCTAATCCTATTCTAGAAGCTGAAGAGCGGGGCCAGGGCTGGGCAATTGCTCTAAATTTACGCGAAATGGCAAGGCTAAAAACCCCCATCATCGTCGTTGTGATCGGAGAGGGATGTTCTGGCGGGGCGCTGGGCATTGGCGTTGGCGACGTGATAGGGATGCTCGAACATGCTTATTACTCGGTGATTTCTCCCGAAGGATGCGCCTCCATTCTTTGGAAAGATTCGAGTAAAAAAGTTGAGGCTTCGGAGGCGCTTAAGCTGACGGCTGAAGATCTTTTACGGTTACAAATCATTGATAAAATTATTCCAGAGCCTTTAGGCGGCGCTCACCACGATCCAAAAGTGGCCTATGACGGGGTCAAAAATTTCTTTCTTGAAGAGTGGGGCACCTTACGCCTTCTCCCAAAAGAGATCTTACTTGAAGAGCGATACCTTAAGTTTCGCAAAATAGGCGGATGAAAACTCTTTTTTCCCTAATTTTTAAAAAAAGGTCCCATCTGGCCCTCTTTTTTCTGACCCTTTTTTCAATGGGTTTCATGACCATTACCTCTCAGCTTGAGGTTTTCTCAGTTGGGATTTTGACCTTGAAAACCCCTGATATAAAGGGCAACCAGCTCCTCACGATGGGGTACAATCTTTTTAACGAGTTTTTTGACTTCTCAAACGACTACCGCCGTTTTGCCTTCTTGTTAATCTGTGTGGCCCTTCTTCGTGCTTTAGGTCTCTTTTTTCAACGTTTTTGCACAAGATTGTTGGCGATACGTGTGAGTGCCGATCTAAGAGCCGATTATTTTGATCATTTGCAGAGTCTTCCCCTCTCCTTTTTTCAAAAGCACCATGTGGGATCGCTTGCTTCAAGGGTTGTAGGAGATGCCTCTTTAATTTCGGAATCGATCAATAGTTTCCTTACCAATTATATCCAGACCCCTTTTACTGTTACCTCTACCCTCATTTTATGCTTTTATACCTCTTGGCAATTGACTTTGGTGACTTTTGTTGGTTTCCCTCTGATCGTTTTCCCTGTACTTTTCTTGGCTCGACGGATTAAGAGGCTCTCTAAAAAGTTGCAAGAGAATCAGGAGAAATTTACCTCAGTTCTCATTGATTTTCTTTCAGGAATTCAGACAGTCAAACTTTTTTCGATGGAAAATTTTGCGGCCGAAAAATATGCCGAGCAAAATGAAAAAATGGTCGAGCTGCAAAAGCGATCTGCCCGTTACGATGTCGCTTCACGTCCTATAGTCCACACGATTGGGATGTGTTTTTTAGGTTTTTCGCTCCTCGCAGGCCTTTATCTTTTTGGTCTCGGGGTGTCAGAAGTTATAGTTTACTGCGGCTTCCTCTACATTTTCTATGAACCAATCAAAAAGTTTGCTGAGGAGAATGGAAACATCCAAAAAGGGCTAGCAGCTGCCGAAAGGATGATGGAGACATTGAATACCCCTCCTGAAATTGTGGATGAAGAGGGCGCGGCTCCTTTGGAACATTTTAAAGAAGAAATTGTCTTTGATAGAGTCAGTTTTTCCTATGGAGATAATCTGGTTCTAAATGAAGTCTCTTTCTCGGTTAAAAAAGGGGAAAAAGTAGCGATTGTTGGAGCAACAGGGGCTGGTAAATCAACCGTTGCCTCTTTGTTGCCTCGGCTTTTTGATCCAGAGGCTGGAGAGATCAGAATCGATGGCAAGTCGATCAAACGGTATACCCAGCGCTCGCTGAGAGAAAAATTAGCCTTCGTTCCTCAAAAACCTTTTCTTTTTTACGACACCATTGGCAAAAACATCTCTTATGGCCAATCTTATCGGAAAGACGAGATCATCAAGGCAGCCCGTTTAGCTCACGCCGAAGAGTTTATAATGCCTCTTCCTGAGCAATACGACACCTTGCTTGCTGAAGGGGGTAAAAACCTCTCTGGCGGCCAGCAGCAACGTCTGGCTATCGCTCGCGCCCTCTTTAAAAAAGCGCCTATCTTAGTCCTCGATGAAGCGACTTCTGCCCTTGATGCAATTAGTGAAAACTCTATTCAAAAAGCGCTCAAAACACTCCGCGGCTCTTTGACACAAATTGTCATTGCTCACCGCCTCTCCACTATCGAAGATTCTGACAAAATCATCTTCCTTGACCACGGTGTAAAAATCGCCGAAGGGACAAAAGACGAGCTTTTAGCATCGTGCCCCCCTTTCCTCCACATGTGGTCCCTCCTCAAAGCCTAAATTTTACAGAAGTTCGAAGACTGTCCTACCAATAAATAGGCTTTTCTTGAACAATACTCAGAGATATGAAACAAGTGACTACCATGGCCCAAGTTCAGCCTAGAGCGCTCTAATGAAAAGTTTTTTGATTTTTTTTGCTATTTTAACCTTTTTCGGAAGTGGATCTACTCTTGCGGCCGTTTGGATAAACGACGAAATTTACCCTGGAACCATTATTAGCAATACGATACCAAGGTCACAGCTAGCTTTAAGTAACGATGGTACCCCGGTTGCCATCTTTGAAGTCTTCGCAAATAGTAGCGGTCTTTACAATGTCTATGGAGCGGTTTTCAACGGGACTAACTGGGCGTACACCCCATTTAACCTCTCTTCTTATATCGACACCATTCCTTCGATAGGGGTAGATAGCAATGGCAATGCTGTTGCGACTTGGCAAAGTGCTACATCCTCTTCTGGACCCTATTTCGTCAATTATGCTACCTATTCTCCTAGCGGTGGTTGGTCGCCCATCACCTCTTTTTCGAATGGCTCTGTATTCCCTTATCCCGTGGTTTGTCTCAACCAAAGCTCTTCCGGGTATATTTTTTATATTTCTCAGCCAACAACATCAACCCCAACAGCGAATTCCCTGAAATTCATTGAAATTGCCTCAACCGGTACTCCAAGTTCCCCTTTTTCTTTTAGCTCCTCACAAACCATTTCTCCACCAACAGGGTTAACACCCGTTTCAGGAGGAGGTTTAGTGAGTTTGTCATGCGATATAAACGAACAAAATGATGCTGTTGTAATGTGGCTGGGCGTAAACTCTTCTAATTCTAACTATGTTGTAGTCAACTCCATTAACAATGGAATGCAAGGGGCATTGTCCGATGAAGTCCTTATTCAAAGCGGAACCATTGTTGGATCACCTTTTAAGGTACAAATTGCTCCAACTACAACAACCAACGAGGTTTGTGGTGCAATCCTCTACAGAACTTTTAAGTCTAGTCCGATAACTTACACCTTGGAGGCTTATTCAATTGTAGCAAACAGTCTTAGCACATCTATACCGACCACAGTGAGTTCATTTAGTTTTTTGACCGATTTAGGAGTAGATGCGTTAGGAAATGCTGTTGTAACGTATGTTGATATAATTTCTTCAAGCACTTTAGGTTTTCGAACCAATGTGTATGGTACCAATAGTTGGACAAACGATGCACTACCCACAGGTACACCGCAAAGCAGTGCAAACCCGGTGGTCGGAATATCTAGTAGGTCAACTAGCGGCTATTGTTATCTAGCTTTTTCTTCAACACCCCCCGATGAATATGAATTAATAGCGTTGCCTTATAACTCTGATGGTACATTTTCTTATCCAACAGGACAACAAACGGTAACCACAAATATTGGATCGCGATTAGATAGATTGACTCCTTTTAATGCAGACGTTAATTCCGGCGGCTACACTTATGTGGACTATAGCTCCTTTAATGACGCAGGTACTCTAACTTCCCTCTACAGCGCCACACCAGAAGTGCAACCACCTCCACCACCACCACCTCCTCCTCCGCCACCTCCACCGCCTCCTTCACCTCCTCCTCCTCCGCCGCCTCCTTCACCTCCTCCTCCTCCGTCACCTCCGCCACCTCCTCCTCCTCCGCCACCTCCTCCTCCTCCGCC
>JAGVKY010000214.1 GCA_020050175.1 Parachlamydiales bacterium | reverse complement strand
TTGACTGAGAGTTAGTAGGGATGAAAATAATAGAAGAATGATTAGCATAAAAAAACCGTATTAAGTATAGGGTAAGTCCATGAAAAGATACCACGAACTTTCTCCTTTAGAAGACAGAGTAATTAATAGAAAAGGAACTGAACCCCCAAATAGCGGCGCTTATAACGAACATAAGGAACCGGGGGTTTACGTCTGCAAGCGGTGCGATACTCCTCTTTACTTATCATCCAATAAATTTTCTTCTCACTGTGGTTGGCCAAGTTTTGATGATGAATTAAAAGGAGCCGTCTTAAGAAAGCCTGACCCTGATGGGATGCGGACGGAAATTCTTTGCAAGCAATGCGGGGCTCACTTGGGGCATGTTTTCTCTGGAGAAGAACTAACTCCTAAAAATTTAAGACATTGTGTTAATTCGATTTCTCTCAACTTTGTTCCAGCGACAACAAAAGAGGGATACGAAAGGGCTCTTTTTGCCGGAGGATGTTTTTGGGGTGTTGAGTATTATCTTAAAAAAATCCCAGGAGTCATTCATGTGACATCGGGTTATGCGGGAGGTCTAACAGCCAAGCCCTCTTACGAAGAGGTCTGTACAGGAGAGACAGGTCACGCGGAAACAGTGGAAGTGATCTTTGACCCTAAAAAAGTGTCCTACGAAAATCTAGCTAAATCTTTTTTAGAAATTCACGACCCTACCCAACATAATCGGCAAGGTCCCGATATTGGTGACCAATACCGTTCTGCTATCTTCTATCTCACGGAAGAGCAAAAAAAAATCGCCCTAAAACTGACGAAAATACTTCAGAATAAGGGGTTTGATATCGCAACAGAAATTCTTCCTGGAGGGCCCTTTTATCCGGCAGAGGCCTACCACCAAGATTATTATGCCAAAACAGGGAAGGAACCTTATTGCCACCAAAGGGTAGCCCGTTTTTAAACCCCAAGCCAGAAGACCTGGGGTTTAGTTTTACCTTTACTTGCAGTAGTTAAGTTTTTTACTGCAAAGAGTTTGATCTAAGGCAAAGTTGCCTGCGCCAAAAGCAGAAATCATTAAAAGACCGCCCATAATGGCAAAGTTTTTTAGGAACATGATTTGTTGGATCAACTGCTCATGACCCTGAAGATTCCAAAAATCGTGAAAAATAAACGTTGTTGGAATCATGAAGAATATTAGAGCTATGGCGCCAAGCTTTGATTTGTACCCTAAAATAAGGGATAAGCCGCCAGTTATTTCTAAAAAGAGAGCTCCTAGCAGAAAAAAAGCAGGGAAAGGCATGTTTTTCATGGCCATATAGCCAAGTGTCGATTCCCAACCGGTAATTTTTCCAATTCCTGAGAAAAAGAAAATGCTACCTAGGAGAACACGTCCAACAAGAGATAAAATAGATGTCATAGAGACCTCAATTGGTTTAAGAACGAATTATTTGTCCTAGCGTCTACCAGGATCCCCTTTTTGTAAAGCAATCTCACAAGCTTCAATAAATCAGTATGGGTATTACAAGTTGCATATCGTCTGATCGTTCAATTAATCAAAAGATCAACGATCAAACGATAACTTGATCGTGTAGTAGGAAGTACACTTGATACCTTTAAGTACACCTGCTGAGATATGATAAGTGCTTCATATTCTGAAGGATTGACACTATCTAAGGCTAAATCTGCTTTGCATGGATATCCATGTTTGCCTGAGTAAGTTTTCCCTTCTTCAGGACCTGCGACAATCACTTTAGCCCCTTCTTGCAACATACTAAATTTAGGTACTTGCAGTTCTAGGTCTTCGCATTCATTTTCGACGCTCAAAGGAATTAAAAATTTAGCTAAGTGGTGTATTGTTTTTAAATTATTGATTTTGTGTAAATTACATCAACCTTAATTTAGAATTTGCTTTTCGATTGTTTAAGAATGAAAGTAGAGGTAAAAAAGAGGTGTAAAATTGAAATTGGGGTAAAAAAGAGGATGCAGCAAGAGACTAAGGGGAAGATTGCTATGCTCTTTTCTCTCATCGTGATCTGTTTTTTTGTGGAACTGATGGGGGATTGGTGGACCAGATACAGTGTGTCAACATGGTATCCAACACTTAAAAAACCAGCATGGACTCCGCCAGGTTATCTATTTGGTCCTGTCTGGTCCATGCTTTATTTGTTGATGGCGATTGCCATGTGGCTTGTTTGGCAAACTGAAACCGCCCTTTCTAAAACCAGTTCTTATGTTCTTTTTGGGGTTGGTCTTTTTCTAAATCTCCTTTGGAGCTTTTTTTTCTTTAGGCTTCAAAATCCATCTTTAGCTCTTTTGAATTTGATAGCTTTAGATATTATCGTCATTGCCACCATTTTCTCTTTTTACCCCATCAATCGTCTAGCAGCCCTATTGTTTGTCCCTTATCTGATATGGATTGTTTTTGCGACAGCCTTAAACGTTGCCATCGTTTTTCTAAATTAGGTGGATAATGGAGATTTGCTGGTTGATGTGACATTGCACATAGGGTCAAAAACGGCTCTCGCAATGTCACTAACAGCTTTTTCCCATCCAATTTCAAGTTCGAAAAGACAAAATTCAACAATTGCTGTTTTTCAGCCATCTTCGAACTTATGAAGATTTCCTTCACAAGCCTCTATAGAGAACGCCACATGAACGTGCTCTCCATTGAAGCATTGGATGGAAAAGCTATCAGAACACCACCTCTCGTTACTTCGAGGAACAACAACTTTCCCCGTGTGAGC
>JAGVKY010000101.1 GCA_020050175.1 Parachlamydiales bacterium | reverse complement strand
TTCTTAATAAAAACGGCACCCTCTTTTACATGACCTGCAGCATACTAAAAGATGAAAATGAAGAGGTTGTTGCCCCTTTTCAACCTCTTTATCAAGAAACCATCCTTCCCAATTTAGAAGGATTAGACGGAGGCTTTGCCGCATGCATTATCCCCTCTTAGAGCCCTTTCAGCTCCATGTAGAAACTCTGATTCAAAAAGAGCCTCATCCTCCTTTTATTGAGCTTAATCAAGTGCATGGTAAAAAAGTTCTCCTGGTCGATTCTTCAAGCCCTCAAAAGCAAGATGGCGATGGAATGATCACCCAAGAAATAGGCCTGAAGCTTTTGATCAAGCATGCCGATTGCCAAGTAGCTATTGCTTACGACCCCATTAGACATGCCCTAGGCGTTGCCCACGCAGGTTGGAGAGGGCAAGTCCTTGGCCTTTATTCCGCACTCATCCAAGCAATGCAAGAGGCCTTTGGCACAGAGCCAAAAGATCTAAAGGTTGTATTTGCCCCGAGCCTTGGCCCGACCAAGAGTGAGTTCATCAACTACCGCCATGAATTGCCTCAATGGATGTGGGCTTTTGAAGAGGCGCCTCTCCATTTCAATCTGTGGAAAATTGCAGAGAAAGAGTTATTTGACTTAGGCATTCAGCCCCAAAATCTTTCTCTCCCACCTTGCTGCACCTATCTAGACACCCGCTTCCATTCCTACCGCAGAGATAAGACGACCTTACGTAATAAAACGGTTAGCCAACTTTTAAAGGGACCTTGATCTCTTCGCGGTAGAAGAGGCAAAGGTGGCTCATAATTCCTTTACGCTCGATTAATTTGAAATACACTGATGGTTGATAAAATATTTCTGTGTCAGTTGTACAAAATGATTATTTTGCAGCCTATAGAAGACTTTTTTCTTCTCTTGTCATTGAAAAAGAAGGGATAAGTGGAGAAATTCTCAGGGCAAAAACGCAAAAAGCTTACGAAAAGTGTAGCAAGCTCTTCACAATTCAAGGCGATCAGTTATTTAGGGAAGAATTTCTCGTCATTTGCTCGATATTTGCGGTACAAAACCGGGAAGAAAGCTTATTAAGGCTCTTGCTTCTAAAGTAACGAAAATAACTATCCAACCTGGCAGAACCAGCCAAGCTCGTTGGGGCCGGCTAAATTCCTCAGGTGGGGGCTGGCTTTTGGAAATCGCCATTGAATTATCGGAAAATCACTCCTATTACGGGATGACCAACATAAAAGTCGTTCACGAAAAATCGATCGCATCCACTTTATTTCACGAACTTATCCATGTTCTTCATGCTCTCGATGACGAGAATATTTATGAAGGGGGTTCATCTATAAGAAAAAATATGATTGAGCATATGACGAACTTGGAAGAAATGTGTACCATCACGGGTTTTTGCTATGACATTTTTAGAAAGAGACGTCCCCTTAAATATGTCGACATCCTCTCCGAAAGCGCTTTCCTGATAGCAAAAAATCAACCAGGCAGGATTGCCCATCGGAATCCCAATACCGTCCTAATTGCCGATGCCAAACCCCTAGAAGAGCTCCCCCAAGACCTTATTACTCCGTATTGCGATTGGCTTGAAGCAGAAATCCAACAACGTTTGAATATCCCCAAAAGCCTTTATGGCGATATCGAAAGTCTTCTTAAGTTCTTAGATGAGAATCCTTATGCAGGTCGTTCAATCCCCCCTTCCTTTTGGGATTCAGAAGAATTTGCATTAAGAGCTATTACCAATACCGAACTTTTAGAATTTATCCCCCCGAAATTCCTAAGTAATACTGACTTCATAAAAAAAGCTGTACAAAGGAATTGGCTCATTGCTTTTATCGATTCTCCCCTATTGAGTCAAAAAGAACATGTTCTTTCCATTTTAAACTTATTAAGTCCAACGATAAGAAAAAATTTATACGATAAATTGGGGCCAGAGCTTCAGCAAGACACACATGTTCAGTCAGCAGCAGGTATATCAAAACTCAAGCAATAGTCAGCATTGCTGTTCTACAAACTGTTTCAAACTAGTTAAGGACTTGGATCTTGCCCTTAGCCAGGCCGCATCTTCGAATTGCAGTTCTTTGGTTTTTTTCCTCTTAGAAACAAAACCGTTTGCCAACTTGTAGGCAAAAGTTGAATAGACTAGTATATGTATATAGACTAGTTGAAATAGGAGAGGATATGAAGCATTTTGGAGCTTTTGAGGCAAAAACTCATTTTTCAGAGCTTTTGGGAGAAGTTATGAATGGGGAAAAATTCGTTATCACAAAGCACGGTGTGAAAGTTGCCATGATTATCCCTTTCACCACTGAAGAAGAAGATATTGACCCCGTGAAAAATGCCATTAGAGCTTTAAGGAAGCAAAGGAAGGGAATTACATTAGGCAAGAAACTATCGGTTAAAAAAATGCTCGAAGAAGGCAGAAAGTAAAAAATGGCAAAAAACCCATATGACTTCGTCCTTGATTGTTCTATAACACTGGCTTGGTGCTTTGAAGATGAAAGCAACGAATACACAGACAATGTTCTTGAAAGTCTGAAAAAGGCAACAGCAGTAGTACCAACTATATGGCCACTTGAGGTAGCAAATGTTTTGCTGCTCTCAAAAAAACATAAAAGAATATCCGAAGTGCAATCTGCCAGTTTTATCGATGCCTTATCGGCACTTCCGATTATTGTTGATCATTCTACGACAACTAGAGCAATGCATAGCATTTTTGTATTGGCTGGCCAATCCGATCTAACAATTTATGATGCGGCTTATCTTGAACTGGCTATAAGAGAAGGAATTCCCCTTCTTACACTAGATAAAGACCTAATAAAAGCAGCCAAAAAGTTGCAAATATCCCTTAAGGTAAATCTCTAAATAAAACGTTTAGCCAACTTTTACAGGGGCCTTGATCTCTTCGCGGTAGAAGAGGCGGAGGCCGAGGTAGACGACTAGGTAGGAGAAGGCAAAAGGCCAGGTCACCTTTTCACCTAATAGGAGGTACCCAAAAAACGCGGTGAAGAGAGGGGTGGTGAAGCCGGCAAAAGAGATGAAGGTTGCTGTGAACTTTTTAAGTAGGTAGCCGTAAAGATTGTAGGCCAAGAAATTAGAGATGATGAGAAGGGTGATCGCTCCTTCTAAGAAAGGGGTCCATTCGGAAACAGGGAGAGGACTCCAACTTTCTGTCATGTAAGAATGGGAGAGGGCAACAGTCCCCCCAATGAGCATGCTCCATCCGTTAATCGCCAATGGATTGTTTTCTTTGACGAGACCTCTCATCAAGATCCAACCCCAGCAGCTGAAAATAGCCGCACAGGTGACGGCGATCTCCGGCCATGAGAAAATC
>JAGVKY010000020.1 GCA_020050175.1 Parachlamydiales bacterium | reverse complement strand
CCCTGCTGAGGTTGCCTCAACTTTTTATTTCCCTCAACATACTTCCGCTCTTTTCTCTGCCTTCACAACTGCCTAGAGGGACTTATGCAACAACGCCACTTAGAGTTGCGAATCCTCGCTATATCGAATGGACAAAAGCAGATGTTCCTGAAGCCCCCTATCCAAATCGCAGGTAATTGATAGGCTAAAAAATTCTCCTATTGGCATGATCTTTCTCTAGCTTTGGAGGAATAGATATGGCCATTGTAAAAATTCAATTTGATAGCAATGTTGGTTTACAAAGTCTGCATGCAAGATTTGCCTCTCATGTGGTAGAGGAAGCAAAAAAGGTTATTAAATTTTGGGAAAGTGAACATTCATTTCTGAGTAGTTGGCCTTTAAGAGTAATTGTCCCTACTACACCTCTGTCGATCCTTTATCCACAATTGAAGGTTTTAAAAGCCTTACAAAACATAATAAAAAGACCCTCCGATTGGAAACATCTTGTTTCTCAACTTATCGATAGTATCGATAAAAGTGGGGAAGAAACAGAGGAGTCAGTAAAGATATTAACCTTCTGTTTACTTCTTCAACTAAAAGGATTGCCAGCAACTCAAAAACCACCGATTCAATCCCGATTAGAAGACATTGCCAAGAAATGGATCATGACACTTGAGGAGACTCCTCAGAATGAGGGACCAGACAATTTGTCCTTAGAGGATGCCATGGCTCCTTTCCGTGAATGGGACGAGTCAATTAAGAGGGCTATCCTTCAATCACTTGAGATCTTAACGCCGCAAGAAGCTTGCCATGTGGTTGCATTGATAGGAGAAAGTATTCCCAATACTACCCCTGAAAACTTTCAAGAAATTGTAACGGCATTAGTTAGCTTTCCTAGAGGCATAAGAGAGGATGTAGGTAACCACCTGCCAAAAGCGATTCAAAGTGTCATCCACCTCAAAAAGATAGGGGCATCGATGACTCCTCAAGAAGGGATAAAAAGCCTTTTAAAGATTTCATCAGCATTGGAAGAGAAAGACAAAAATCTTCTCCTTGAATTTCTTGACGATTGGTTTGTTGAGTTGTATGTCATTATGTTTGCCTATTTGACAAATGAGGAGCGCAAGACCTTTATTGAATCGATGAAAAGTCTTTTGGCAGAACTCACTCCCCATCAAAAACTCAATCTCCTTAGAGCCGAATTTGCAGCCAATTATGCCAATGAAATGTTGTCAAAAGTTGCCATGGATGGGGAATGGAGGTTGATTCAAGAATATGTGAAAGAGGTCGCATTGGATTCAGGTTCATGGGAAGCCTTAAAAGAATATTATGCCGATAATGTTTGGACAAAAATGTTGGAGGATTGGGAAAAGGAAACATCTAGTAGATAAATAAAAATTTCTATATCAATGGGACAGGAGAAAAACTGTCTTGATAAGGGATTTTACATTTATCTTCGCTTTCATTGTTGTTGCTGGGTGCCGTGTAGGCCCCAGCTATGAGCCCCCTTGTGTCGAAGTGCCCGAACAATGGAAGGGGGAGCATGTTGTTTCTGAGCAGTGTCCCTCGGTCGAAAATTGGTGGGAAGTTTTTGGGGATAAAACACTCGATGAGCTCGAAACTTATGCCATTTACCATAGTCCCAATCTCTATGTCGCCTTAGAGAGAGTTGCCTCAGCAAGGGCTACAGCAGGTATCAGTCGAGCCGATTTATTTCCTCAAGTGACTTTAAATCCCAGTACTACCTCGACAGGGCTTTTGTACGAATTTTTAGGATTGCAAGCCTTCCCTGTTCATTTACCTCCTGGCTTTAGCAATCTTGTTCGCATCCATCAACGCACCTATGAACTTCCTGTGAACCTCAATTATGAATTGGATCTTTGGGGCAGACTTCGTTCACAGTTCGAATCAAATCTCTTTGCGGTCGAAGCGGAAGTCGAAGACTATCGGAATGTCTTTTTAACTCTAACCACAGATTTGGCGTCTAATTACTATCTGCTCCGTTCTCTAGATGCCCAAATTGTCGTCTTGAGAGAGGCGATTGAAGTACGTCAAAGAGAATTTGACCTTAACCAGGCAAGATTTCAAAAAGGCATAGCGACTCTTTTAGATGTGACGCAAGCGGAACAAGATTATTTTCAAACGAAAGCTATCTACGATGATAATGTCAGACAACGTGAGATCCAAGAAAATGTCATTGCTGCCCTCCTAGGGATACCCGCCTCTTGTTTCCATCTGAATGAACTGCCTTTGGATGGACCGCCGCCAATGATTCCAGCTGGAGTTCCTTGTTCAGTTATCTTACAAAGGCCTGATCTCTCGCAGCTCGAAAGAACGATGGCTTCTCAGCATTCGCTCATCAATGAAGCGTATGCCTCCTTCTTTCCTAACTTTTCTCTAACAGGGACATTAGGATTCTTAAGTCCCCAGTTCAGCGATTTTTTAAGATGGCAAACCCGTCTTTGGTCATGGGGAACAAACCTTCTTCAAACCGTCTTTGATGGAGGGCGGTTAATGTCTGAACTTGATTTGGCCTTTGCTAATTTTAAACAGGCAAGCGGCACTTATCAGCAACAGGTCGTTACAGCCTTCAAAGAGGTAGAAAGTGCCTTATCAGACATTGAGTGGCAAACGAAGCAGTCAGAAAATTTGAAAGCTTCCTATCTTGCAGCCCAAAAAAGTGCAGATTTATCGAGGAGTCGTTACAAGAATGGTGTTGTGAATTACTTAGAAGTGGTGATTAACGAAAATACTGCATTAAACCAACAACAGAGCTATATCAATGTCATGGGCCAGCGCTATCTATCCACAGTCCAACTGATTAAGTCTTTAGGGGGGAGTTGGTCATGCGAAGAATAGGTTTTGTCCTTCTAATAGCCGCCTTGATTGCTGCAGCGATTTTTGTCTATTTCCATTACCGAGATCGAAAGAACGAAGACTTCTTAGTTCTGTACGGCAACGTCGATGTTCGACAAGTCGATCTAGGTTTTAGAGTAGGAGGCATTCTCGAAAGCCTTTTCTTTGAAGAGGGGGACTTTGTCTCTGAAGGGGCTGTGATGGCGATGCAGCAACAGCAACCCTATCTAGATCAATACAAGGAGGCAGAAGCGACCATCCTATCGACAAAAGCCTCTTTATTGAATGCAGAAAATCTTTTTAAAAGACGCCAAGAGCTGATTGGCGATGGAGGGGTTTCAGAAGAAGATTTGCAACAAACTGAGACTAATAGAGATGTTTTGCTTGCCAATCTCAAACAGGCAGAGGCCTCATTAGGAGTGGCTTTAAAGAATTTGAACGACACCATTATCCGTTGCCCAACAGATGGAATAATCCTAACAAGAGTACGTGAACCTGGCACTGTATGTAATGTGGCAGATCCTGTTTTTACCTTAAATATTATCTCCCCTGTTTGGATCCGCGCTTTTGTAACCGAGCCAGATCTAGGGAAAATTTATCCTGGAATGCCAGCAGAAGTTTTTACCGATTCGAAGGCCCTAGGTGTTTTCCATGGAAGAATTGGCTTTATTTCGCCAGTTGCTGAATTTACTCCCAAAACAGTCGAGACAACACAACTTCGAACAGATCTTGTCTATCGGATCCGTGTGTATGTTGATAATCCTAACTGGTACTTAAAACAGGGGATGCCCGTCACCGTCAGACTTGATCTTAGAGCAAAAAATAACTCTGAAGAAAAACCAGAAAGTGATGGATGAGAACGCTGTCTCCATTCAAAACGTCACCAAACGGTTTGAAAAAGAAGAAAAAGCTGCTCTTGAAAATATCAATGCATTCATTCCTAAGGGTCAAATGGTTGGGTTGGCTGGCCCTGACGGTGCCGGCAAAACAACGTTGATTCGGCTGATGGCCGGCCTTTTAAAACCAACCCAAGGGCATATCACGGTTTTTGGTTTTGATACGATCAAAGAAGCAGATGAGATCCCGTTTTATATTGGCTATATGCCGCAACGTTTTGGGTTATACGAGGATCTAACGGTTCAGCAAAACCTGGTCCTCTATGCCGATTTAAAAGGCGTTTTAGGGGAAGAGAGGCAGGAGACATTTGAAAATCTTCTCAACTTCACGCAACTTGCCCCTTTTAAAAATCGCTTAGCTGGAGCCCTTTCTGGAGGGATGAAACAGAAGCTTGGTCTTGCTTGTACGCTTCTTAAAAAACCAAAACTTCTTCTATTGGATGAACCGAGTGTGGGAGTGGATCCAATTTCTCGCCGCGAGCTCTGGAAAATGGTCCAAGATCTTTTGCAAGAAGGGATTTCAGTTGTATGGAGCACAGCTTATTTAGACGAAGCAGAAAAATGTGAAAGTGTCCTTCTTTTGAATGAAGGGGAACTCCTTTTTAATGGAACGCCGAAAGAGTTGACAAAGCGGGTCGAAGGACGAACTTTCAAAGTCAGCAACATCGAGGGGAGTCGAAGAGCATTTTTGTCGAAAGCCCTGAATGAAAAAGATGTCATGGATGGGTTAATTCAAGGAGATGATGTTCGACTTCTTCTAAAGGATGGCCAAGCCCTTCCTTATCCCATGATCCCGACACCTCCTAGGTTTGAAGATGCCTTTATGGACATCTTAGGGGGTGGACCCGGCGGCACTTCGCTTTTAGCGGAAAAAACACCCCCGATCACCTCAGGGGAAGATCCCATTATTGTGGCAGATAAACTTACGAAACGATATGGCAATTTTACCGCCGTGGATGCCATCTCCTTAAAGATAAAAAAAGGGGAAATTTTTGGCCTCTTAGGCCCTAATGGAGCTGGTAAATCGACGACTTTTAAGATGATGTGCGGCTTAACCAAACCCTCATCGGGGGAGGGTTTTGTAAATGGCTATGACTTGCAAAAAGCCCCAGGACGTGCAAGAAGCCAAATCGGGTACATGGCACAAAAATTTTCTCTCTATGGCGATTTGAGTGTTCAACAGAATCTGGAGTTTTTTTCCGGCATTTACAGTCTATGGGGAAAAAAAAGGAAAGAGGCGATTGATGAGATGATCGAAGTCTTTAACCTACAAGATTACTTGAATGTTTCTGCGGGTTTATTGCCTCTAGGGTTTAAGCAAAGATTGGCACTCACTTGCGCGGTGATGCATTATCCCAAAGTCCTTTTTTTGGATGAACCGACATCGGGTGTCGATCCGATCACGCGGCGAGAATTTTGGAACCATATCAATGGCCTTGTAGAAAAAGGGGTCACAGTCATGGTCACCACTCACTTTATGGATGAGGCCGAAAATTGCGATCGCATTGCTCTGATCTACCAAAGTGAAGTGATCCAAATGGGAACTCCGGAAGAACTTAAAAAAATAGCTAATGCGCCCTCTATGGAGGAGGCCTTTATTCGTCTCATTGAAGAGCATGATATCTCTAATCACAAAGAGGCTTTAAGTGGATAAAAGTGGAAGGGTCAGAAGAGTCAAAGCTCTCATGGTCAAAGAATTTTATCAGATTGTTAGAGATCCTAGCAGCATTCTGATCAGCATTTTTTTGCCCCTTCTTTTGATTTTTCTTTATGCTTATGGAGTCTCACTTGACCTCGATCATCTTCAGATAGGGATGGTTGTCGAAGATACATCAGCTGATGTTGATTCATTGGTCCAAAGTTTTACCAATTCTCCCTACTTTGATGTTAAGTTCGCTCACCATCAAAACGCCTTCATAGAGGACATCACAAGTGGACGTCTTAGAGGTTTTGTAGTCATTCCTTCCTATTTTACTGCATTTTACAAACGGCCGGAGGCCAATAGCGCCCCCCTGCAAGTAATAGCAGATGGCAGCGAACCTAATACAGCCAATTTTGTGCAGAACTATGCCGTCGGGGCTTGGCAGATATGGAAAACACAGCAAGCCTTGAGAGGGCAAGCTCCCCCGAATTTAGTCAATGTTCAGCCTCGCTTTTGGTTTAACGAAGAGTTGGAGAGTCGTAATTTTTTAATTCCCGGTTCTCTAGGAATTATCATGACATTAATTGGCACTCTTCTGACCGCCCTTGTTGTTGCGCGAGAATGGGAGAGGGGGACAATGGAGGCCTTAATGTCGACCCCTATCAGTATTTTAGAAATTTTAATTGGAAAACTGATCCCCTATTTCTTTTTAGCGATGTTTTCTTTAACGATCTGTGTCTTTATATCTGTTGCTTTTCTGGGGGTGCCTTTCAGAGGCTCCTATTTACTTCTTGGTGTTGTAGCCTCTTTTTTCCTTTTTTCTGCCCTTGGAGTTGGCCTTTTCATTTCGACTGTTTCGAAGAACCAATTTGTGGCCTCGCAAGCAGCTATTGTCGCCTCTTTTTTGCCCGCCTTTATTCTCTCAGGATTTATCTTTGAAATTTCTAGTATGCCCCTTGTGATCCAATGGATCACCCTTTTCATTCCAGCAAGGTACTTTGTCTCCTGTGTGCAGACTCTTTTTTTAGCCGGAAATGTTTGGCCATTAATTCTCTACAATTTAGTCCCCATGTTTTTGGTTGGCCTTTTGTTTTTTGGTTTGACCCTCTTTCGTAGCGTTAAGAGGCTTGATTAATGATCGAAAAATGGCATCGAATCAGAGCCTTGTTGATCAAGGAGCTTTTAGCGGTTTGGCGGGATAAAAAAAGCCGTATCGTTCTAATTATCCCTCCCATTGTTCAACTCTGTATTTTTACCTTTGCAGCAACACTTGACGTTCAAAATGTCTCGATCGGGATTTTAAACCGTGATAATGGGGGAGAATCATTTGAGTTAGTGCAACGGTTCATGGGAGCGCCTACGTTTAAAACAATTACTCATCTCCAAAGTATCGAAGAAATTGCCCCTTATATTAATAATCAAAATGGGGTGATGGTGGTTTCTATCGATGAGCAATTTTCTCGCCTTCTTAATCGACGAGAACCAGCCAGTGTTCAGATTATTTTAGATGGAAGGAAATCGAATTCTACCCAGATAGTTGCAGGATATGCGACAACGATTATTCAACAATTTAACGACGATTTTTCAGCCCAGCACAAAATCCCAACTCAAGCAACTCATGTAAATCCCTACTATTGGTACAACCCCAATCTTTATTACTATTGGTATAACGTCCCATCTTTAACCGGTGTGATCACCATGCTTGTGGGACTGATTGTGACGGCCCTTTCTGTGGCGAGAGAAAGAGAAGTGGGGACCTTTGACCAATTGCTTGTTTCACCCATTACTCCGACTGAAATTCTCATCGGCAAGACGATCCCTGGGATTATCATTGGCATGATGGAGGGGACGATTATCTTAGCGGTGGGGGTTTTGCTCTTCCAGGTCCCCTTTACTGGCTCTCTCCTTCTACTTTACCTCAGTATGTTCCTCTTCGTGAGCTCCATTGTGGGGTTTGGCCTGCTCATCTCTTCGCTCAGTTCTACCCAACAACAGGCGATCCTTGGCACTTTTGTCTTTATGAGTCCAGCCCTCCTCCTGTCTGGTTTCGCCACTCCGATCGAAAACATGCCCCATTGGCTCCAACTTGTTACCTATCTCAATCCCCTTCGTTACTTTCTCATTATCTCCAAGGGTATTTTTTTAAAAGAGATGCCCTTCCACATCGTTGTGACCAATCTCTGGCAGATGGCCCTGATTGCCCTAATCGCTCTCCCCATCGCCGGCTGGTTCTTTCGCCGCCGCCTCGACTAAATCGTGACAGCAAATCTGAATCTCGGAAAACTACAATGAAAAATAGATCCGCAGCTTCCCTGCTAACTGAGGCTGATCTTACCATTGGTCAATTCAAGTCCCGTTATTTTCCGGAACTAGCCTGATTTTTTAGATATAGTGGAAGACGTCGCGTAAAAGGACGAGGATCACTTCCACCATGATCAAGATGATAATGGTGATTTCGAGCCGGCTTGAGTGTTGGTGGTTAAGCTCATTGCTGAGTAGCTCGAAGAACTTATGGACAACGTCTAGGCGCTGATTAAGGACTTCAATCCTTTGCTTAAGCTCTAGGTAGTGGCTGGCCGTTTGGTAGAGAGGTTCAAGCTCGGGGTGTTCGTAGAAAAATTCGGGGGTATCGAGAGTGTCGAGGTGAAGGTTGATACTGCTTCGATCGATAAAGAGCTCCCCCATTTTTTTCCGAATTTCTTTACGAGAGAGGGGAATCCTCCCTTTTTTGGCCAACGATTTCGGAATTTCTCCCACTGAACGGACAGCTTTACGCAGACGAAGGTCAAACGTATCGAGTTTTACCGACTGGGCAAGGGCGTGAGAGACGGCAAGAAGAGTGAGTGTGTTTTGATTGGGAAGGACGATCTCTTCTTGTTTCACCTTTGGGTCGTCAGAAACATAGTAAGTGAAGCGATCTGTTTCGATCTCGTCATTTGGCTCGATCTCAAAAGGTTCAACTTCTTCAGTAAGGACTTTCTCATCTTCTTTTCGAATGCCCCAAAAAACGATCACCCCGTAGGCAAAGAAAAAGACATCGCCATCTCGAAAACGGGTATGGATAGCATCTTTGTATTGAGTAGCCCCCCCTTTCCTGTTGAAATGGTCGAAGAGAGGTTTGAGTTCGTATGAGGTAGCTGTACAACAGCCGAAGCAATGCATAAAAAGAATCTAACAGGAAAAGAAGATGTGCGAAAGGGGGGACTTGAACCCCCACGAGGAAACCCTCACTACCACCTCAAAGTAGCGCGTATACCAATTCCGCCACTTTCGCATATTGGGAAGACCGATGAGATTAACAAAGAAAAGGCGATCGTTGCAAGAGAGATGTTTTATCCAGGGAATCTATACCATTAGACCTCTTGCACAACCTCATTTGCCCATTAAAACCAATCTTTTCTGTCCAATT
>JAGVKY010000040.1 GCA_020050175.1 Parachlamydiales bacterium | reverse complement strand
ATCCCCCCCAAAGATTATTTTATTCGTCAACATGAAACAACCTATTGAATTAAAATATTTTTTTGTTAAATTCTTCTATTTTCCTGTCTATCTCATGGATTTTTGATTTTTTAAAAATGACAAAGGATTTTCCATTTTTTTCTATCCACTTCATAGAATAATCTGGAATACTATTGTCTGAAACAGCTGTCTTTAGCTTGCTCTTAAAGAGCTTCAAACTGCTCTCACTTCCTGATTTTTCATAAAGCTTTTCAATTGAAAACTCCCAGCCATCTTCGTTGTTTCCTACGTGTTTTCGAGCTGTGCGATAAAGAAACTTTTTTAAACCTGACGTTATGTCAAAATAAGAAACATTGGCTTTGAGAAGAGCCCCTTGAGCACAACAGAGCTCATACAACCACTGAGAGAGAGTTATATGTATATTCTGTGCTTCTCTATCATTTTTCCGCTCTTTGTATCCCCAACTATCTACAAATCCAAACCCTGCTCTATGCCTGTAATCTTTATTGTTAACTGTCGTGCTAATCCCTGTAAGTTGAAGTCTGTCGAGGCTTTTTTCCAAATCTTTCTGTTCTTTTTTTCCAACTTGTTTATGTAGTGCCTTTAAAAGTTCATGTCGTGGAATGGTGATAGTGCGATGGGGAATATCGGATCCTTTGTTTATAATTTCCTGCATTTTTCCAGCAACAACCAAGATAATATCCCAATCGTATATGCTGGCAAGGAAATGTCCTGTATGCCTTGTTATCTTTACCTTTCGAGTTCCATCTGCGCTTTCATAAATAAGGGGATTTCTGCGTTTTTTAGAAAGCGCAACAAAAGGAAATTCCATTAAATCAATGACATCTCTGATTGGATTTATTGAAGAAGGAATTATTTCTGTTTTCTTTTCTGTGATGTTCTTCTTGCGTGTTTTTTTAACTTTAGAGGGGAGAGGCTCCAGCACCTTCTCTTCTTCAAAGGGTATTGTTTTTTGTTCTTTTTCTCTGAGCCTCTTTGTTATTTTCTCAAAAAATGACGCTAAAAAACTTCTCATGCTTAGGCCTCTTATGAAGTAAGGAGGTAGCTTAGCAGGTTATTGTCTGCTAAGCTTTTTCTCATCTTTTACCTATGTTCTAACTGATTACTCCAATTTTCGTACATTTTAGACATAACATCATACAAAATATGCATACTTCTAAGACGAATGGACTCTTGCTCTGCAAGGGACTCCATTTCTCTTAAATTTCTACCTAGCTCTTCTAAAAAGTAGTGAAAACTGTGTATGGTGGGATCAGTCATGATCAATCCTTCTGTTCAGGGTTGGTTGTGATTAGCGGCGTATAGGTCTTCAACACCTGTGCGTCGCGCTTTATTAAATTAGCTCATTCTTATTTCTATGGCAATACATCCAGTATCGAGGGGAGCATTTCCTAACGCCTTGAGTGATTTTCGAAGCCTTATTCAGATTATACTCGTGCCAAACTCTCCGTGATTTTTTGAATTAGTCTTAGTGTTTTCGTTTTAGGACATGTAGTCCAAAAAATCCTTTCTTAGCCTACATTTATAGTCTTAGTCGCTTGCGACAAGCGCACGTTGCCGAAGGCAATGTATCAGCGCGCCTTCTAAAATCGTCGGACCCTCTTTGTTCACTTCCGCTCACTAAGTTTTTCATATCAAACACCTGATCATCATACTTTCCAAGGTGTTTCTCTCAGACAAATGACCCAAGAACGCGCTTCAGAAAAAGCTCGATATTCGTTATGTACAAGGAGGCTATCAGCCTAAGCTGTTGGAGAAACTGGAACCACGCTACCTTTAAAGATGGGGTTTATTATACAGAAGACATCGTAGAAAATATTTGTTATATTTTTGAAAAATCAGTATGAAATACAACGCTTCTTCTGTAAAATGCTACTCCATGAAAGGAAAGTCGATATGTCAAAGAGGTTTCTCAAAACTATAGGGTTCGTAGCTCTTGTCATGGCCATCAGTCATGTTGCACCTCAGGCAACAAGCGCGATGCGAAGAGCCACGGATACCGATTTAGCGCTGCCCGAGTTCCGATCGTACAGGAAAATGAAGGCCAATTGGGCTCAGCCTATCGAACCACGCAGCGAGTGGGCGATGGAACACATGCCGAATCGTTACGCGGACAAAAACGTGAGCGGACTCAAGGTATGGGCCGATAGAAGAGACTACGTCACTTCAGGGGGAGTGGAAAAAATCGTCTACCAGAAATGTCATCCGCAAGTCCTTATGGTGTGTGAGCAGAATCTCGGCCACGAGCCCTGGTTTGTGTTCTCGGAAGAACTAAAAGACAATACTGACTATAGCAAGATTCCCTACAGGTCACCCCACACCTGCCCCACTTGTAATAGCCATCGTGAGCAAGCCCAAAAGAGAATCGCAGCGGAACAACAAGCTCGAGAAGAAACTGAGCACATAAAACTTGCTGCTGAACAAAAGGCCAGGGAAGACCAAAGAGCACAACTGAAAGCGAAACAAGAGGCTCATGAAGAAGAAGACAGACGTGTAAAGCTCGTTGCGGAACAACAAGCTCGAGAAAAAACTGAACACGCAAGAATTGCTGCTGAAAAAAAGGCTAGGAAAGACCAAAGAGCACAACTGAAAGCTGAAAAAAAGGCTCGTGAAGAAGAAGACAGACGCATAAAGCTCGCTGTGGAACAACAAGCTCGAGAAGAAACTGAGCGCACAAAACTTGCTGCTGAACAAAAGGCCAGGGAAGACCAAAGAGCACAACTGAAAGCTGAAAGAGACGCTGCCGAAATTAAAGCTCGTGAAAATCAAGCAGAGGTGGAAAGGCTTTCTGCTAAACTAAAAGCTTTTGAAGAAGAAGCCCGTCTAAAAGCTGAAAGAGATGCTGCCGAACTTAAGGCTCGTGAAAATCAAGCAGAGATGGAAAGACTCTCTGCTAAACTAGTAGAACGAATAGCTTTTGAAGAAGAAGCAGAACGCGTAAGACTTGCTGTTGAACAAAAGGCTCGTGAAGTAGAGGCAGAGCGCGTAAAACTAAGCAACCTACGCCTTGCCGCAATTGAAAAGCAAGAAACTGCACACCTGAAAAAGATTGGAGATGAGCGAATCGCAGAAGAAGAAGAAGTACGTGTAAGACTTATCGCTGAACAAAAATCTCGTGATAAAAATAAAGGGTTTCAGTGACCGGCTTCAATATTTAGTGATCTTTGAAAGGTTCTCGATTGAATACCCTCTGGAGATACCGTGTTGAAGATTAATTACTTCTCCTGGATTCAAACCCCCACTGAAATCTCTATAGATCGTTTTCTAGAGGGGGTAAATTTTTGAGATAGTTGTTCATATAAAAATCTTTATTGTCTCTGTAGGGCACTCTTATGGAGCTTTATGGTTGATTTAAATTTGATAATCGTTATTTGATTTAAAAAATTCCATAGAGTTTCATCTAAAGGATGCGCACTTATGCACGATTTGCAATCGTGCTCGTGCTTGACGGCCACGGGCGTGATAAAGAGACGGGTCAAGTAGAATCAAAAATTGACCTAACCGGCTAATTTACGTTTGAGTTTCTTATATATGTCGCCATCATTTCTTAACCCGATAAGGGTAAGCTTGATGGTGTCATCTTCCACTCGATAGATAATCCGATATTCTCCGAAATCCACACGAAAATACTCCGGGTGTCCTATAAGGGGGGCAGAATCGTTTGGATGAGGATCAAGGAGGAGGGAAAGAACTTTGCGCCCAATTTGCCTGTATTGCTTAGCATCCAGACTATTCCAAAAACCTAGAGCTTCTTTTGTTGGGTTGAGCTTAAGCATCCAGAAGCTTTTCGATAATTTTTGTCCCTTCCTTTTCTCCAAGGTATCCATTTTTTTCAGCAAGTAAAGCCCTTACACTCCAATATGCATCCTCGCAAGCTTCTAGACGATCATACTCCTTTTTTGAAATCATAACGATCGTTGCATGTCCAGTTTTGCTAATCGTAATGGGCTCAGACATTGCAGCAGAGATGTATCTGCCAAAATTTGTTTTTGCCTCTGTAGCGGAAACTATCTTCATTAGGTCCTCCATTAAATCGATCTATACAATCATATTAATTGATTTAATTATTTCATTCAACAAAAAAAGAGAGTGGTTAGGGAGCTTTCTTTTTCTAAAAGTTTGGCTGATATGCTTAGCCGTCGGCAAGACCGCATGCCGCGATTTTCAATCGTGCATAAGTGCGCCTTTAGAAATTTTCCAATTTCTTCAGGACATTCTCGTTCGCTTTGCTCACATACTTTTTCATGTGGAGCATGAGGAGAGAAGGTTCATTATGGAGAAAATTAGCGAGTAGAAGCGAGCAAAGGAGGTCTTGGAAATTCGTACCAAGCGCGCTTACACATTGCCTTTGGCAACGACGCTTTGTCGCAAGCGACGCAGACCCCTTTTCCTTTTTTGACT
>JAGVKY010000021.1 GCA_020050175.1 Parachlamydiales bacterium | reverse complement strand
CATTTTCTGGAAACCCCATCTGCGATCTGAAAAATCCTAGGGATGCCTATCAGCGCGCACAGTCATTTGGTTTTGATCACCTCGTTAGCTCCTACCTTGAATGTCATCCTCTATTTAGTCCCCTTTTAAATTCAAAAAAAAGAAATAGTCAACTACTTCTTCTAAATTCCAATTCTTTTAAAAGGCACATCAAACGGTTCTTTTATTCCGTCAAACCTTTTTCAAAAGAGGATATGACAAAAAGTTGGAAAGAGAAGCTTTCTCTATTAGATACAGCCTGTTCAACGGCACCCCGCTATGCCTTTATTGATATCTCCGATTTATTCACACTTAAAGGGGGTCTTTTCCAAGGATTGCTCTTAGAGGAACGGCTGCAAGAGATTGCCGATCTTTCAAGAAAACATCTAGGAAAGGGCCTTTTACTCGGAGGTCTCTTTTCTTGTGGGGAAGGATTATTTGCCTTTTGGAGCCTCACCCAAGCCGAAGAAGAGAACCTTTTAAAGGATGAGCTGCTAGCTTTGAAATCTCTTTCCCTCACTTACTATCACCCTACAGGCTCCGATTTTTCTACGTGGTTAGCTGATCAGAAATTTACCCCTAACGTTCTCCGTGATCTCTTTCCTTCTGAGTTAGTTCCGAAAAAAATTGTTGGACCAGAATTATCCTTTGATATGGTTCTAAAAAGAATGAGGGATTTAGCGGAAGAGAGTGTAGACACTTGCCCTAAACTGATATTTTCTATCCTCTCTTCTATTTTTCAAAGAGTGGTAAGGGATATTAAAAGAGAAGATGACCCCGCAGTTGTAAATTCAGCCCTACAAACCATCAGCAACGAATTGACCCTTTATGTGAGGATCAAGAAGGACTTAATTCCGATCAGCGATCGGATCATCGAAGAACTCCTTCTCTTGCAAACTTTGAGCCGAAATCCTCCTTTAGAAAGTTATATGGAAAATTTAGGAGAAGTTTCAGGATTGCGCCCAAATGTTTACACAACAACTTCGGGAATGCAGGCTTTTGATCTTATTCTGGAAGGAATGGTTCGGCAGCTTCCTAAAGCTCGGATAGCTTTAGACCCCAAACTTTACTGGGAATTCACAGAGTTACCTTTTCCCCCTACTCGCGTTTTTCTGAGTGGAACCTATGTTAATCAGAAAACTGATCTCCATTTTACAGAACTTCACCACAACCCCATGCTGCAAAGAATTGGAGGGGTTTATCCTCTGGATTTTATCCTTAACCCCTCCGATGCTCTAAATCGAGAAAATCCATTGACTCTTGTCATTGATACCTCGATGCAAAGACCTTTTGATGACGAAATCAAAGAGATCATTGAAAAATACAAGATAGCCATTGAAAAGGGTAAGTTAACCCTTATTATCCTCTCAAGTTTGGCAAAATACGGGATGTGCGGTTTCGATAAATTCACAGGGGGGATGATCGCTGTTTATGGAAAAAATCAGGTTTTCGGAAAACTTTTTCAGGAAGAGAGCCTCTCACCCCAAGCCAGAAAGTTTTTCTCTCTTTTTTTTGAAACGGGGGAGGAGATTAAGCAGTATCATCAAGTGCTTCGTGATAATGCAGCTCATTTCCAGGAGAGCTTAAAAGCGACCCCCCTCATAAAAAATGGGATATTCTCCTTCCAACTGATTCGTGATCCTACTTTAAGTGTGGTCAATCTATTTGTTAACAAATTGTCTGAATGGGGAGTTAAGATGGGAATTCCTGTAGAGGATGAAAGCCAACTTAATACAAGTCTCTTTCTTCTCATCTCAGAATATCTTAATTTTTCTGCCGTACGGGATCAGCTCAATTTGTGCTCAAGAGATAGCTTTGGGTTTTTATCGACAACCTTTACAGCTTATTCCTCTCTCCGAATTTCTCTAGGAGCTGAGAAACGGGAAGAGATCGAAGCTTATGCTAACTTTTTTGCTAAATATTTAGGAGAAGTCGCTGAAACAATCGAAAATAAAGCTCACCTTTATTCTTGGAAAACCTTGCTTCGACTTAATTCAAGGCCACCTCTGACTGGATATATCTTTGCGACCTATCCAAATATTAAAAATTTTGAAGATTTTCTTTCCGCCTTTTTTAAATTGTTGCAACCCAATTAATTCCCCATCAGATATTACTTTGATCCCTAATTTTAAAAGGTGATTTTAGAAACAAGCCTTCCAAAAACCTGATCTCTTTTAGTCATCCTCTTCAATCCCTTTTAAACTGAAAAAAAAGGGCCGGATCTGTGTAGCAGATCCGGCCCTTTTGTTTTGAAAAGTTCAACGCTTAGGCAGTGAATTCCTTCACGTCGATGTCGGTGAAGTCGAAGACGACTGGTTCTTCGAACGCAGTCTCCACGAACTTCTTAACCGAACGGTGGTGCTCAAAGCCTGTACCCCCAGGGATGATGTGTCCCATGATGACGTTTTCTTTGAAGCCCATGAGGAAGTCGCTCTTGCCGGCACAAGCTGCTTCTGTAAGAACACGGGTTGTGTCCTGGAAGGAAGCTGCCGATATGAACGATTCGGTACTGAGAGAGGCCTTCGTGATCCCGAGGAGGAGCGGTGCGGCTGAAGCTGGCTTACCACCTTCGCGCAGAACTTTCTCATTCTCTCTTTCGAACTCTTTCCGATCGATCTCTTCACCGTAAAGGAGGCTTGTGTCGCCTGGATCGACTACACGTACCTTTTTCAACATTTGGCGGACAATGATCTCAACGTGTTTATCGTTGATGTCTACCCCTTGAAGGCGATAAACCTCTTGAACTTGATTCACAAGGTACTTCTGCAACTCGCGAACACCGCAAATCTCCAAGATCTCGTGTGGGATAACGAGACCGTCGGTGAGCTGCTGCCCTTTCGTTACATGGTCGCCCTTCTGAACGATTAAGTGCTTCGTATGAGGGATGAGATGCTCTTCCTCCATACCTGTCACTTCATCACGGACAACAACAATACGCTTGTTCTTCTGAACACCCTTGAAGTCGACATACCCATCGATCTTCGCGATTTCGGAAGAGTCCTTCGGTTTTCTCGCTTCTAGCAACTCGGCCACACGCGGGAGACCCCCCGTGATGTCCTTCGTCTTCATCGCACCGCGAGGGAGACGAGCTAGCAATTTACCAGCCGTTGCAAACTCCCCTTCTTGGGCAGAAATAACTGCCGCAACAGGAAGTGGGTAGGTACCGATAAGTTCTGCACACTCTTTGTCAGAGTAGATAGCGATCTGCGGGTGCAGTTCGCCTCTATGCTGCTTAACAACGAGCTCAGTCTGACCGGTTTGCTTGTTCAAATCTTTTTCAGTCGAGATCCCCTCTACGAGGTCTTCGTATTTGACATAACCCGGTTTGTCGCAAATAATCGGGATGTTGTGCTGTTCGAAGAGGGCGATTTTCTGGCCCGTTTTGACTTTAGATCCATCTTCGATCAAGATTTCAGTCCCAAGTTCCATGGAGAAAGTTTGGAGAGGCTCAATCGATTTTGTCGAAAGGAGCTTCTTGTACTCATCAAGAGTACGCCCTTCATCACGGACGATATTTAACGTACCGTTCTTATTGAGGACGACATAGTGGCCTGCATCGTTTTTAACAAAACGGATGTCGAGGTAGACCAAGATTCCGTCGTGTTCCGCAATAACTTCTGGTTTAAGAGAAGCAGAAGCGATACCCCCAAGGTGGAACGTTCTCATCGTGAGCTGCGTTCCCGGTTCACCAATCGACTGAGCGGCAATAATACCTACAGCTTCACCTTGGCTAACCATTTTGCCGTTAGCCAGGTTGATTCCGTAACACTTAGCACAAATACCGCGGCGGGTTTCGCACGTCAAGCCCGAACGGATTCTGACAGTTTCAATCCCCGAATCATCGATTGCTTGAGCTTGGATGTTGGTCAGGACATCGCCAGTTTTTGCCAAAATCTTTGTGCTGTCCCCTGGAAGGTAAACATCGTGGCAGAGTGTACGGCCAAAGATTCTATCTTTAAGAGGAAGAAGTTCTTCCTGCCCTTGACGAATCGCTGACACTTCGATCCCGTTCAACGTTCCGCACTCTTCTTCGGTAACAATAACGTCTTGAGCTACGTCAACGAGACGTCGGGTAAGGTACCCGGAGTCGGCCGTTTTCAAGGCAGTATCGGCAAGACCCTTACGAGCACCGTGAGAAGAGATGGAATACTCAATAACTGACAAACCTTCACGGAAGTTAGCCGTAATAGGCGATTCAATAATCGCACCCGAAGGTCTCGCCATCAAGCCCCTGAAAGCACCGAGCTGACGAACCTGAGATTTGTTACCCCGAGCACCCGAATCTAACATCAGAGCAAGAGGGTTCAAAGCCCCATCTCTTTCTTCATTCACAAGTTTGAATAGCTCGTCGGCTAATCTTTCAGAGAGTTCTGTCCAAATGCTAATCGTCTTCGATTGACGCTCACCTTCGGTGATAATCCCCTCTTCGTACTGCGTCCGAACCTGAGCGACCCGCTTGTACCCTTCTTCCAAGATCTTTGGTTTTGAGGTGGGGACGCAAATATCAGCAACACCCATCGAAATCGCAGCTTTCGTCGATTCAGAGAATCCAAGCGATTTCAAGTTGTCCAAGAATTGAACCGTTTTTTCCAGGCCCACCTTCTTGTAGCAATTCATGATGAGCTCACCCATCTTCTTCTTCGGCAAGCTATAGTTTTGGAAACCAAGCTCTTTTGGAACGATGGTGTTAAAAATCACCCGGCCTGGAGTCGTTTCAATGACCAACCCATCAGACGTTCTCAGTTTGATGAGCTCATGGATCCTAACGCCCCTTAAGTAAGGAAGGTGCCCTTTAGAAATTTGCTTATCTTTTTCAAACCAGTTCCAAGAACCGCTCGACTGCATCGCCATGAGCACTTCGTCCATATCACGGAAAGCACGGGTTTTTTCCCCATGTTTTGCAGGAATATAGGTTGGATCATGCATCAAGTAATAAAGACCAAGGGTCATATCCTGAGAAGGAATCGCTATCGGCTTACCGGATGAAGGCAAGAAGATGTTATCTGGCGCCATCATCAAGAGACGAGCTTCCAACTGCGCTTCGACAGAAAGGGGCACGTAAACCGCCATCTGGTCACCGTCAAAGTCGGCGTTAAAAGCTGAGCAAACAAGCGGATGGATCCGGATCGCTTTACCTTCAATCAACACAGGTTCGAAAGCCTGAATACCGAGACGGTGGAGCGTTGGTGCTCGGTTAAGGAGAACCGGGTGCCCTTTAATGATCTCGTCGAGCACGTCCCAAACTTCTGGAGCATGGCGCTGTATCATCTTTTTAGCTGAGCGGATCGTGTAGACAAAACCCAAATCTTTCAGCCGTTTTACGATGAAAGGCTCGAACAGCTCAAGAGCCATCAATTTCGGAAGACCGCACTGGTTAAACTTAAGTTCTGGACCGACGATAATAACCGAACGGCCAGAGTAGTCCACCCTTTTACCCAAGAGGTTTTGACGGAAGCGCCCTTGCTTCCCTTTCAACATTTCTGAAAGAGATTTGAGCGGACGGTTACCCGCACCAATCACCGGATGTCCGTGACGGCCGTTATCAAAGAGAGCATCAACTGCCTCTTGAAGCATCCGTTTTTCATTGCGCATGATGACATCGGGCGTCTTTAGCTTCAAAATCGCTTTTAGACGGTTATTCCGGTTGATCACACGACGGTACAAGTCGTTTAAGTCGGAGGTCGCGAAGCGGCCGCCATCAAGAGGGACAAGAGGGCGAAGATCAGGTGGGATCACGGGGACCGCACTCATCACCATCCAATTAGGCTCATTCTGGGATGTGACAAAACTTTCGATAATCTTTAAACGCTTCGACAACTTGACGCGCGCTTGGTTCGATTTCGTTTTGCGGAGTTTTTCCTTTAGTTCAACTAAAAGTGTAGGAAGATCTTCGCTCTTTAAAAGATCGCTGATAGCCTCAGCGCCCATTTTAGCAACGAAAGTCTCTTTGCCCCAACGCTCTTGCGCTTCGCGGTATTCGGCGTCATTCAATAGCTGTTTTTTAACCAGGTCAGTTTGGCCTGGATCGGTTACGACATACTCTTCGTAGTAAACAACTCTTTCCAAATCTCCCGATGTCATGCCTAAAACGCTGCCAATACGGGATGGCATTGTCTTGAAAAACCAGATGTGGACAACAGGAACTGCGAGGTCGATGTGGGCCATCCGCTCACGGCGAACTTTCGACTGTGTGACTTCAACGCCGCAGCGATCGCAGACGATCCCTTTGTGCTTGATCTTCTTGTATTTTCCGCAGGCGCATTCCCAATCTTTAGTCGGACCAAAAATCTTTTCGCAGAAAAGACCGCCTTTCTCAGGCTTAAATGTCCGGTAGTTGATCGTTTCCGGCTTTTTAATTTCGCCGTGGGACCACTTATTACGGATCACATCTTCCGAGGCGATCCTAATGGTGAGCTTGTCGAAATCCTTTTTAACGCTATCACCTTCATGCAATGACATACTTTCGCTCCTCATCTTTAGATCGCCTCTTCAGCTACAGATTCTGTTCTGACATCGAGGCCAAGGCCTCTCATCTCGTTCATCAAAACGTTGAAGGATTCAGGAATTCCTGACTTCAAAACGTTTGTTCCTTTTACGATCGATTCGTACATCCGAGTTCTTCCCTCAACGTCGTCAGACTTGACTGTGAGAAGCTCTTGCAGAAGGTGAGCGGCGCCGTAGGCCTCTGCAGCCCACACCTCCATCTCCCCAAAACGCTGACCCCCCATCTGCGCTTTACCACCAAGCGGCTGCTGGGTGACAAGCGAGTAGGGACCGACAGCACGAGCGTGAATCTTATCGGCAACAAGGTGGCTAAGCTTCATGATGTAGATATAACCTACAACAACCTTGTTATCGAATCTTTCACCTGTGTAACCATCAAAGAGCCAGAATTTACCATCTTTTGGTAGACCTTGCTCTTCCATCATTTCCCAAATTTTGTCTTCTGGGAAACCCTCGAATACAGGGCTCTTAACATGGATACCCTTCTTCTTAGCAGCAAACCCTAAGTGAGTTTCGAAAAGCTGCCCGATATTCATCCGTGAAGGCACCCCAAGCGGGTTCAAGATCATTTGGATCGATGAACCATCTTCAAGGAAAGGCATGTCGGCAATCGGAACAATCTTTGAGACGACCCCTTTATTACCGTGGCGTCCCGCCATCTTATCCCCGACTTGCAGCTTACGCTTAGATGCAACATAGACCTTGACTTGGCGGATAATCCCCGCTTCAAGATCTGT
>JAGVKY010000223.1 GCA_020050175.1 Parachlamydiales bacterium | reverse complement strand
GAGGGCGTATAGCTCAGTTGGTAGAGCTCCTGTCTTACACACAGGTGGTCATAGGTTCGAGTCCTGTTGCGCCCAAACTTATAAAAGTAAAAGTTATACTCCATGCGGGAGTAGTTCAATTGGTTAGAGCACCGCCCTGTCACGGCGGAAGTTGCGGGTTCGAGTCCCGTCTCCCGCGCCATTCACCTAGTCAAATAGTATTTAGTAAGGTATAATAAGCCTTTCTTGGAGGAAGCAATAGGTGAAGGCAAGTCACGGAACAGGTGAATCATTTCTCACCCATATCATGTACTACGTATGGACTGTGATCGGAGCTTTTTTGGCAGCTTTTGCCATTGAAGTTTTTTTCATTCCAAACAACTTGATTGACGGCGGAACAGTGGGTGTCGCCATGATTGTCTCTACCATTGCCGGTAAAGAGTGGCTTCCTGTTTTTCTCATTCTCTTCAACTTACCTTTTCTCTATATGGCTTGGAAAGGGATTGGAAGAGCCTTTCTTATCCACTTAGTCGTTGCCAACGTCTTATTCGCCGTATTCTTGGCGCTGATTCAAAAGTATTTTCATCATCCATTTCATGGTGACACGATCGAAGTCGTTGTCTTTGCAGGAGCTATCTTAGGGATCGGACTTGGTTTGATCATTAGGATGGGGGGATGCATCGACGGCACTGAGATTTTGGGGATTTTGATTAATAAGAGAACTGGGATTACTGTCGGCCAAGTAGTACTTGCTTGCAACGTCGTTGTCTTTGCTTTTGCCGGCATTGTGTTTAAAAACTGGCATCCTGCCCTCCTTTCGATGATCACCTATATGGTCGTCATTAAGGTAATGGACAGTGTAATCGTTGGGTTAGACGAAACAAAATCGGTCTTAATCGTCTCTACCCATTCTAAAGCGATCTCCAATGCGATCATGCATGAGCTCGGCCTTGGACTCACTATCATGTATGGACGGGGTGGTTTCTCAGGAATCGAAAAAGAGATCATCTATGTCATCTGCGAACGTCTTCAACTTGCCGACTTAAAGGGCATCGTCTTCAAAGTCGACCCAGGGGCCTTTATCGCCATTGAAAACCTCCATGAGGTATCAAGTGGTCCGCAAGGGGCTAAATGGAAGAGAAGATCGAAAATCGAGGAGATCTCCTCTGCCCTCTTCAGCCGGAAGAAGCACTAATCTATTCTGAACTGCTTCCCCACCTTTGGTAAGGGACGTTAACGCCAAGTTGATCGAGAATGCGATTGACGAGGTACTCTTCTGCTTCTCGCAAGGTTTTGGGATGGGCGTACCATGCGGGGATAGGAGGGAAGATCGAGACGCCGCACTTGGAAAGTTTTAACATGTTTTCCAGGTGGATGGAGTTAAAAGGAGCTTCTCGCGGGACAACCACAAGCTTTCTCCCCTCTTTAATGGTCACATCAGCAGCTCTTCTTAAGACATTGTCAGACAATCCCATAGACACTGCAGCCATAGTGGCCATGCTACAGGGGACAATTACCATGCCTTTAGTCTGGTGGGAACCAGAAGCAATGGGGGCCATAAAGTCATGGATGTGAAAAATCTCGACCCTCTGTTGCGATGAAGGTGGCAATTGGCTCACGATCCGCTCAGCGGTTGCAAAATCACTCCCAAGCTCTTGTTGCGCTGTTAGAGAAGCATCTCGAGTCATCACGATAGAGACTCTCTCTCCTGCAGCTGTCAATTTTTCAATCAAAAGATACGAAAGGATGATTCCCGAAGCCCCTGAAATTCCAATAACAAAGCTCATTGCAGCCACACCGTCAGTAAGAGAAGTGTGCCTCCTGCTAAATTGCAGGTTTGAAACGTACGGTTTGCAAATGCAGGTTCTCGAATTTTTTGACGCCCAAGAAAAAAACCCCAAAGAAGTCCAAGGGCTAAAGCTCCACCCGTAAGACCCAGATAAAAGAGAAGACTTGTGGCTATGAGGATAAGAAAACGGGTGACCCAGATCGTCGTACTTACACCAAAAGAGACAGGAAAACTTTTTAGTCCTATCTTTCGGTCAAAATCGACATCTTGGATGGAATAGAGCAAATCTCCAGCTATGATGAAGAGGGCAAAAGCTCCCCCCAAAACCCACGACTCAAAAAAAGGCTCATCAAAAAAGGCAACCGATATGCCAACAGGGACAAAGAGGTAAATGGCCCCCAACCAAAAGTGACAAAAAGGGGTCCATCTTTTTGTCCATGAGTAGGTAAGAATGAGAAAAAAAGGAAAGATCGAGATGGTAAAAACCTTTTCTCCCATGTAAAACAGCGAAGCAAAGGCTATAAAAGAGGAAATTAGAATCACTAGAAAGACTTTGGCTTGGGATAATTTCCCACTAGGCAAAGGACGGCCTGCAGTTCTCGGGTTTTTCCGGTCAATCTCTTGATCCACCAGACGATTAATCGACATACCTAAAGTTCTGGCACTTAAGAATCCAAAAATAACAATCCCCCAAAAAAGAGGTCCTCTCCATAAAATCTGATGGTCTTTGATGAGAACGAGATAAGAGAGAAATAGCCAAGGAAGCGAAAAGAAATAAAATCTAAAGAGAAGAAGTTGGTCTAAGAGAGCAAGAGTCATAGAGAAAGTAATCAAGATACCCCGAATTTGGATATTTTGCATGGTCCGTTTTTGAAAACGACTCATGCAAAATATGTAACGCCCAAGCTAAGGTGTGAATTATGGTAGAGCCACCGAATTTGTTCGATTTTCCTGAGGGGGGCCCCTCTGTTAATACGACCCCTGACGCCTGGAGAGTTTTCAGGATCATCTCTGAATTTGTGGATGGTTTTGAGACAATGACCCATATAGGTCCCTCTGTCTCAATCTTCGGGTCGGCCAGAATGCCTCCTACCCATCAATACTATAAGTTGGCTGTTCAGACGGCGAAAGCTATCGCCAAAAAGGGATTCGCGATAATTACGGGCGGCGGCGGCGGGATCATGGAAGCCTGCAATAAGGGAGCCCAACAGGTTAAAGGAATTAGCTGCGGACTTGGGATTGAACTCCCCTTTGAAGATGCCTCAAACCCCTACATCGATAGAAAATACGACCTCCATTTTCGCTACTTTTTTGTAAGAAAGGTCATGTTTATCCGCTATGCTCAAGGTTACGTCTTTTTCCCTGGCGGCGTGGGGACAATGGATGAGCTCTTTGAAGCTTTAACCTTGATCCAAACCAATAAAATTCAAGCTTTTCCTATTTACTTATTAGGCTCAGAGTTTTGGACAGGTTTTCTCGAATGGATGGCGAAAGTCGTCTTAAAATCGGGCTATATTGGGGAAATTGATATCAACCGAATGATTGTCACTGACGATCCCGAAGAAGTGGCCAATGGAATCGAACGTCACTACCAGCGGAATCGGACTATTAGTAACTTTTAAAGATGTTCTTTTGGACCCATTTGATT
>JAGVKY010000090.1 GCA_020050175.1 Parachlamydiales bacterium | reverse complement strand
ATCGACAATCACTTGGCCAGAGGCTCAAGAATTTTCCCCAACACTCCCTCGAGGATGGTTTGAACTTTCAAAACTTCATCTACGCGACCGCATTGAATTTTGCCGCGATTTCTGGATTTCACGATTTCCCTTTCACCCTCACTTGGCGCCGCTGCTGACGAAGTTTTTTTCTCAACTAGATGATATTTGCCTCTTGTTGGTTCAAAAAACTTTTGACGATAAAGGACGCCCTCTTTTGATTTACAGCCTAAAAAACAATAGTGGTTTTTTTCAGGGTTCGCCTCCAGCTGATGACTTAGAAATTTCTATTTTGCAACGGGACTTCCCCTCAGTCCTCTTTCCGCAAGATTTTTTGGCATTTGTTTCCATTCACAACGGATTCGGAAAACTAAATGATACAGGCATTTTTCCTATCAAGAAGTTGAAAGACGTGTATGAGACCTTATCTCAACGACTTGAAGAGAGAGATCCTGCTATTTTAAAGGGGGGGATCGCCTTAAACCCCAAACATCTTTATCCTTTTTATGAGTCGTTCGGAACAAGGTGCTACCAATGTTTTTTAGAAGATTGGTACCCTGACCAAGAGATGGGAAATGTTTATTATTCCGAGATGGCAAAAACACTCTCTCCTATCGGCAGCACACTGTCGCCAGCAGAGACACTTGCCTTCCCAACATTTGCCGATTGGCTTCTATTTTATCTCGAACGGATTGCGTGATGTATAGGGTCAAAGACCTCTTTGAACAGCATGGTGTCCGACTAGAGCTTGAGCTTGTTGCCGGTTCTTCTGGCCTCCACCGTCCCATTTTGGTTCCCCAAGCCAACCGGCCTGGGATTAGCCTTTCGGGATACCTGAAGGGTTATGGAAATAAGAGAATTCTCATTTTTGGCCGGATCGAATTTCATTATCTCAAAGGCCTCGATGCCAAAACGAGGAAAGCCCGTTTAAAGGCTCTTCTCTCTCCTCAAACTCCTGCTGTTATTGTGGCAAGAAAGCACAAACCTCCAAAAGAGCTTGTCGATCTATGCGAAGAAAAGGGCATTCCCCTTTTGCGGGCAGGACTTTCCACCATGAACTTGCTCAGCAAGTTGACTCTTCTCCTCTCTGAAGAATTTGCCCCCTCTGTAGACTGCCATGGGACACTTGTTGAGGTTTTTGGGATTGGAGTCCTTATTCAGGGCGAATCGTCGGTTGGAAAAAGTGAAGCAGCTCTTGGTTTAATTGAAAGGGGCCACCGTCTAATTTCTGACGACATCGTCCGAGTGAAGAAAAAAGAGGCCAACTTTTTGGAAGGGAAAGGGATTGCCCTCACCCGCCATCTGATGGAAATCAGAGGGATTGGGATTATTAACGTCGCTAACCTCTATGGAGCTGTTTGCGTTCGCGAATCCAAATCGATTGATATCATTGTTCGCTTAGAAGAATGGGACGATGCAAAATACTACGATCGCGTGGGGATTGAGGAAAAAACAGAAGTCATTCTCGAAATCCACGTCCCTTTCCATGTTCTGCCGGTTAAGCCTGGAAGAGATGTTGTTCTTCTACTGGAGACTATTGCCTTAAACCATCGTTTGAAATTGCTGGGATACCACTCAGCTAAAGAATTCCAATCCAAACTTCTTGATACTCTATCTAGAGGAGAGACCGACACTTGAAGCGCTTTGAACTAGAAATCAAGATTAAAAATCCGATGGGCCTTCACACACGCCCTGCTACAAATATTGTGAGAATTCTGCAGCACACAAAATGTTCTGTCCAATTCACCTATAAAAAAACAACAATCAATGCCAAAAGTATTTTGAGCATTTTGACTCTTGCTGTCCCTAAGAACGGAAAATTATGTGTCCTTGTTGAGGGAGAAGACGCAGAAGCAGTTATGCCAAAGCTTCTTCGTGTACTTGAAAGTCCCCTTGAGGACATCAGTGTTCTATGACTGAAGTGATTTGGGAGGGAACCCCGATTGCAAAAGGCATTGGAATTGGCTCCTCTTATCTTCTACAAAATCTTAGGGTCCTAAAAGAAGTGACTAAGCCTGTAGCAAAAGACAAAAAGGAAGAGGTTTACCGTTACCAACAGGCAATCAAGGCTTCGATTTCGGAACTTGAACTCTTGCAAAGGCAACTAGCCACAGAGAAAGCTTTTGAAGGGGTGGCTGTCCTAGATACACATCTTGAACTTTTACATGACCCCATCCTCACCATTGAAATCGAAGAGGAGATAAAAAGAAGCTCTAGCAATAGCCTTTTTGTTCTACAAAAAATTCTCTCCCAATATGAAAAAAAGTTCGAAAACCTAAAAGATCCCTTTTTCCAAGAACGTTTTCGCGATATCCAAGATGTGGCAAGCCGTGTGATGCAACATTTAGGGAGAAAGATCCGTCATCGCTTTGACACTCTTCCTGAGGGTGTTGTCCTTTTTGCAAGCGACCTGACACCCTCTGAGGTAGCCTCCATTCAACCTGGCAAGGTCGCTGCCCTTGTTACAGAGAGAGGGGGTGCAACATCCCACTCTGCCATTATCGCTAAAGCAAAGGGCATCCCTTACGTTTCCCATCTTACTTTCGACCCCACCTCAGTTAAAAATGGCTTAAACGTCATTGTCGACGGAGAAAAGGGACTTGTGATTTTAAATCCCTGCGAAAAATGGCAAAATGCTTACTCCCTAGTTTTGAAAAACCAAGCCAAAAAAAGGAAAAAATTACAAAAGTCCTATGAACCCCCTAAAACACTCGACGGGATTGATGTCATTATCTCCTTAAACGTCGGTACTTTGGATGACCTCCCCTTTCAATCAGACCCTAAAACTGCCTGCGGCCTTTTTCGAACAGAATTTCTTTTGGACGAAGAAGGGTCAATTCCAGGCGAAGATGAACAATTTGAAATCTACAAACAGCTATTAACCCGCTTTAAAGATAAACCTGTTGTCATCCGTGCTTTTGACTTAGGTGGAGATAAAGGAGCGATTGTCAAAGAGCACTTAAAGGAAGAAAATCCAGCTCTCGGCCTTCGAGCCATTCGCCTTCTGTTAAAAGAAGTTTCTATTTTTAAACTGCAGATCAGGGCTCTCCTCAGAGCTTCTCCGCATGGACATCTGAAGTTTCTCCTCCCGATGATTACCTCTCATGAGGAGGTCGTTCAAACAAAAGAGCTCATCTCAGAAATTAAAGTAGAACTAGAAAAAGAGGGCTTCTCTTTTGCCCCCTTTGCTGGCATCGGTTGTATGATTGAAGTCCCTTCTGCAGCCCTTATTCTAGATACCCTTGCAGAGGAATGTGATTTCTTCTCCATTGGAACAAACGACCTTCTCCAATTTCTCCTCGCCGTCGATCGAGACCAACCTCAAGTGATCGAAGACTACTCCCCTTTCCACCCAAGCGTCCTCCGCCTCCTTCATCACATTGTCCAAGAGGCAGCCAGAGCTAAGGTCTCCCTCTCTGTCTGCGGCGAAATTGCTTCAGATCCGACTTTCATCCCGCTTCTCCTTGGACTCGGCATCCGGGAATTTTCGGTCAACCTAGCCCATCTTCCCCTCATTCACTCCACAATCGCTTCGATCGACTCCCGTATCGCCCATCAAAAAGTTCAAAAAGCCCTCACCTTCTCCTCCACAAAAACTATTAAGAAACTTTTCGAAAAGGTCTGATATTTCGTGATTTAGTCATTAGCCTTAAATAAAAGAGCCCTTTATGCCAAGCGATGTTGCCTTAATCTAGAGCACAATACCTCTATCTTTTGATGATGCCTTCGAGTTCGACGGCCGCGAACTGGAGAAGGGTTTCTTCACGAGGGGAAAAAGTGTGCGTTTGCTTGGGGGTGGGAGAAGGGGCTAAGGCGGGCGCTGGACGCTCTTGCTCTTCGCTTAGAATGGGTTCGTAGGAAGGGGGCTGTTGTGGTTGGGGGGGAAGTTGTTCGAGCGCTTCAAGTCGTTTGATGAGGAGGTCGACAGGGAGGACGTAACGGCTTCGGATGATGTGGAGGAGGGTTTCTTCCAGGAAGACGCGGGGATGGTGAGCCTGACGGAAGAGGTCAAGGCGGCGGACCAGATCAGAGAAAAGACTCATCGCCTGCTCATGACGGTAAGGAGGGCGATCGGTTCCTTGGAGGTTGGCTCGGACAATGGCGCGGAAATGGTCGACAAGCCCTTCAAAGAAATGGATCAGATGCTTTCCCTCTTGATAAAGCTCTTCCACGAGAGTGAAAGGGAAGGCAAAATCTCCCGATTGAACGGCAGCGTCGAGCCGTTGATAAGAGGCTTTCGAAGGGAGTCCAAAGACCGTTTCGACATCTTTTTCTGTCACTTTACCATCGGCAAAAGCAATGACTTGATCGAGGAGCGATTCCCCATCCCGCATTCCCCCTTCAGCGCGATCTGCGATCCGTTCGAGAGCCCCTTGTTCAATGGGAATCTCTAACTCTTTTGCAATTCGCTGCAACTTTTGGATGACAAGAGATCTTGGAATGCGATGGAGATGAAATCTTTGACAGCGACTGACAATCGTAGGAAGAACTTTATGAGGCTCGGTCGTAGCAAAGAGAAATAAGCAGCGAGGGGGCGGTTCTTCAAGTGTTTTTAGAAGGGCGTTAAAAGCCTCTTTTGTCAACATATGGACTTCGTCGACAATAACCACTTTATAACCTGTAGGACCTATCCCAAACGAAATTCCTTCGGTGATCGTTCGGATGTCTTCAATCCCTCTGTGAGATGCGCCATCGAGTTCAATCACTTCGAGAGATGTCCCGTTGGCAATCTCTAGGCAAGAAGAACACTGACTGCAGGGCTCCTCATCTGTAGTAAGGGCTGAGCAATTTAAAGCTTTTGCAATGAGACGGGCGAGTGTTGTCTTACCCGTTCCTCTTTCTCCAGAAAGTAAATAAGCCTGAGCCAGACGCCCTGACCGGATCGCATTCTTTAATGCTTGAACAATCGGATCTTGCCCAAGCACATCAGCGAAACGCTGAGGACGATAACGGCGTGAAGAGGAAGCACTCACAAACCCTCCTAAAAGGATAAGGCTATATTAGAGAAAAACCCTTTTATCTTGTCGAGGAAGGAACGTCTTTTAGCAAAGTTTTCCTGTGTTTCTAGCGATTGGAACTCTTCAAGCAACGATTTTTGGCGCGTGCTAAGCTCGGTCGGCGTCTCGACAAAAATTTTGATGAGGAGATCCCCTTTCCCTTGCCCATGGACATTAGGAAATCCTTCCCCTTTGATCCGGAAAGTTTTTCCATTTTGCGTTCCAGCGGGAATCGAAAGACGGCAGGTGTGAGAAAAAAGAGAGGGGACATCTTTTTTGCAGCCTAATGCAGCCTCTGAAAAACTGATCGGCAAATCTAAAAGGAGGTCATTGCCTTCCCGTTGAAAAACTTCGTGTGGTTTGACGGTGATAAAAACGTAAAGATCGCCCGGAGGGCCGCCGTTCGGGCCGGCATCGCCATGGCCAGAAAGTTTTAGACGCATCCCCGTATCAACCCCTGCAGGAATAGGGACTCTAACGGTGTGCTTTTCTTTGACTACACCTTGACCGCTACAAACTTTGCAAGGATTGCTGATCACTTGCCCTTCACCCTGACAGGTGGGGCAAACAGCAGACATGCTAAAGAAACCGCGCTGCTCAAAGACTTGCCCTTGGCCACGGCACTGAGGGCATGTTTTGACGCCGCTTGCTGAGGCACTGCCTCTCCCTTGACATTCGTGACAGGTGACATAATTTTGGACGGCAATTTCTCTGTCGGTCCCTTTAGCTGCTTCTTCAAAAGAAATCGTCAAATTGACTTTTTTGCTTGCCCCCTGACGGTGCATCCTCTGGCCGCCGGTAGAAAAGCCTCTTCCACCACCCCCGCCCCCAAAAAGGGTATCGAAAATACTTTCTCCACCGCCGCCAAAAGCACCCATGAAAGTGCGTAGAGCATCTTCCATCGAGGCAAAGTCTTGAGGGCCGCCGCCGGCGCCGCCAAAACCGCCCATCCCTTTAACGCCCTCTTTGCCATAACGGTCGTAAGCTTCGCGCTTTTTCTCGTCGCTTAAAACTTCGTAGGCCTCAGAAATTTCTTTGAATTTTTTTTCGGCGGTGGGGTCACCCGGGTTTTTGTCGGGGTGATATTTGATGGCTTGTTTACGATAAGCTTTTTTAATCTCCTCAGGGGAGGCGGTACGCTGTACCTCTAGAAGGGAATAGTAATCCGTCATCGGGGTTACCTCACATAAAAAAGATTAAAAAAAATTTAGAGTTGATTGCCCAAGTCTTACTTAGGCAATGGACTCATGAAGGAATATTTAGCTACGAGTACGACGGTACTTTAGGGCCGCCTTGGACTTGGCACGCTTCTTGACCGAAGGTTTTGCATAAAAGCGATGCGCTTTTACAGTCTTCATTACACCCTCTTTGTCGAGTCTTTTTTTCAAAGCTCTCAGGGCCTTATCGATCGATTCGCCTTGCCGGACCT
>JAGVKY010000142.1 GCA_020050175.1 Parachlamydiales bacterium | reverse complement strand
GACGCTCTTCCGATCTAAATCTTCCTTGCTTTATGCCCTTAAGTTAGCCCTTGGAGAGAGGGGTGATTCTGACAAGATTCGAGAAGGGGCTGAAAAGGGGAGAGTCACTGCTCTTTTTGAAATTGAAGGGTCTATTTCTTCGCTCGAAGAAGCTGGCTTTTCTCTCGAAGAGACTCTCTTGATCACCCGTGAAATTTCTAAAATAGGTAAGTCACGCGCTTTTCTTAACCACGAACCAGTTCAGGTCAGCTTATTAAAAGAGCTCGGCCGTTCGTTGATAACAACGCTGGATCAGGGATCGAGTCTTTTGCTGAAAGAGGAAAAAGAGCATCTCCATTTTCTCGATTTAGCAGCAAAAAATGGTTCTCTTTTAGACCAGTGGCAAACTGCAAAAGAGAAACTTCATCAAGAAGAAAAAGAACTTCAACAGCTCTTTAAACTCTCTCAAGAAAGAGAGAGGGAAAGAGCTATCTTAGAACGGGAGCAGGAAGAGATCACTGCTGCCTCTATCCAACCGGGGGAAGAGGAAGAAATTTTCCAAGAGTTTCGCCTTCTTTCGACAGCAGAAGAACGGCGCTCACTAATGGAAAAGTGTCAGACAGCTCTCCAGAGTGCTGTCTCTCATCTCCACCCACGGTGTCGTGAAATCGAGCAACTCAAGGAGCTCGATCCCTCTCTTGATCTCTCCAGTTTTTCAACCCTTCTAGTGGAATGTAACGAGCTCAGAAGGACTCTGGATAAAAGGCTGTCCAGTTTAGATGTCGATCAAGAGCGTTTGCAGCAGATCAGCGACCGCCTTACGCTCATCGAAAAGCTGAAAAAACGTTACGGAGAGAATGTTTTAGAGACGTTGAGAACCATTGTGGAACGCCTCTCTATTTTAAATGGCCTCGAGGATGCCATTCTTGCTCAAAAAGAGAAAGTGGGTGAGTTACAACACCATGTTAACGATCTCTTTTCTCAACTTTACGAGAGAAGAAAAAGCGTCATACCTGCTTTTGAAAAAAGGATCGAAGCCCTTCTTGAAGAGCTTAATTTCCCTAACGTGCGCTTCGAAGTCCGTTTAGAAAAAGAGAAAGCGAGCTTTTGGATGGCCCCCAATGTTGGCGAAAGAATGGTCCCGGTCTCTGATGGAATCAGTGGAGGGGAGATGGCCCGTCTTCTCCTGACTCTCCTTATCCTCTTCAGCCACGAAGAGGGACAAATCGTCCTCCTCTTCGACGAAATGGATGCCCACATCGGCGGCACAACGGCTGCTAAAATCGGTGAGAAGCTCAAAAGTCTCTCCACAGAGCATCAGGTCATTGCGATCACCCACTTCCCTCAAGTGGCAGAAGCAGCCGATCACCACATCGCCATCGGCAAACAGGTAATTGACGACCGCACCATTGCCACCATCTCCCCCCTCAACTGGGAAGACCGGCAGTACGAACTCGCTCGCATGTCCGGTGACCCCATCTACTCTGAATAAGCGACTCACCCCCACCATGTTACAGTCTTACCCTATTCATATTTACTCCTCTAGACACTTGAATAGCCCTTAGGTAGATCTTGACTCTGTTTTTAAAGCTTCTTAAAAAATATCCGTTTTTATGGAACAAGATGATCTGAAAATAGAGGCTTTTTATGAGAAAAAGAGAATTTGCCACGATTGTTTATCTATTGATGGCTCTTATGCCTGTTGTTGGAGTGAATGGACTGACTCCTAAACAGCATGAGACTCAATGCCGTTTAGAACCAGGTAACGAATGGGTCTGTGAAAATGGAAAATGTCATTGTGAAGAATTATTTCCAAAAGAAAACATTGAACATATTATGGATGCTATCAATCAAACAATTGGGATCTTTTAATCAAGGATTTTGGGGTAGATCACGGTTGCGATCGCCGTCAGGGCTACGAAGATGAGGATCGTGACGATGAAATCGATCGGAAGGCCGAATTGGGAGATTTCCCCTTTGATCATGAGGTGGCGAAGGGCATCTACCTGGTAAGAGAGGGGGTTTATAGTGGAAAGGTGGCGCAGCCAGGTGGGCATGAGGGTGATTGGATAAAGGGCATTACTGGCAAAAAACAGAGGCATTGTTAGGATCTGGCCGATTCCCATGAAACGTTCGCGCTGTTTAACCCAAGAGGCAATGATGAGGGAAAGGGTGGAGAAGAGAGCGCCTCCTAGCATGATGATGGCAAAAACTCCAAGAAGAGCGGGGATTTCCCAGCGGATATCGATCCCAAGAAAGAGTGCCAGGATATAGATCAAGACCACTTGAGAGAGGCTTCTTACACCAGCTGCAATGGCTCGGCCAAAAACGAGGGAGACACGAGGAGCGGGAGAGACGAGGATTCTCTGCAAGATCCCCATATCGCGGTCCCAGATGAGGGCGATTCCATAAAAGATCGAGATAAAGAGAACGCTTTGAGCGAGGATGCCTGGTGAAATGAAATCTAGGTAGGAGGTGCTGCTAATGGGAATAACTCTCGCTTTTTCCATGGCCTGACCAAAGATCAGGAGCCAAATAGCGGGTTGCACCATACGGGCAAAAAGCTCGAAAGGATCATGGAGAAGACGACGAAAATCAGCTTCAGCGATCGCAAAAATTTGTTCGAAAGTAATTCGAAATCTAGTCAAGACGGGAGATTGTCTTTCTAATTTTTTTTGCATCGCTATAATTTCCACCCTCTTGAATAGAGGTCCCAGCATAATGGACAAACACATCGTCCAAAGAAGCATGAGGACCCAAAGCTAATTTAAGTTTCTCAGGCGACTCGATCACTAAAAGACTGCCGCGGTGCAAAAAGGCCACCTGATCACAGAGAAAGTCTGCCTCATCCATATCATGTGTTGTGATGAGAATCGTTGTTTTAAAATGCCGTCGTAACTCCTTAATCAAATACCACAGTGTCCTTTTAGCCGAAGGGTCTAAACCGACTGTGGGTTCGTCTAAAAAAAGGATCGGAGGGCGATGGATCAAGGCCAAAGCAAACTCAAGCTTCCGAATCATCCCACCTGAGTAATGTTTGACTAAACGATTGGCGAACTCTGCGAGTTGCATAAAATCCAAAAGCTCATCCATTCGCTGGTTTCGAACATCGGGCGTAAGACCGTAGAGTTTAGAGGTGATAAGAAGATTTTCATAGGCAGTCAATTCTCCATCAGCCGAGAGTTGTTGCGGGACATAACCAATCAATCTCCTGACTTCCGCTGCTTCCTTAAGGATGTCATAACCCATGAGCTTCGCGGTTCCGCTAGTTGGGCGCAAAAGAGTCGTTAACATTTTGATGGTGGTGCTTTTGCCAGCGCCATTCGGTCCGAGTAGACCCAAAATATTCCCTTGAGGGATTTTGAAAGAAATCCCGTCAACCGCCCTTTGACCATTAAAACACCTAACAAGATCTAAGACATCGACATCAATTTCTTCCATGATTGTCTTATACCATAAAGATGGTCTGTGGTATCAAGCATCTAAAAAAAAGGGAGCGTCAAATGGCAAGAATTGAAAAAGTAAATCTGGAAGAAGCAAAAGGAGAATCTGCAAAACTGTTTGAAAGCGTTAAGAGATCGCTCGGCCGGGTGCCCAATATCTATAAATACATGGGAAACTCACCCTTACTCCTTGAGGGTTTTATGGAGTTATCAAAACTTTTAGGGAAAAGCTCGCTTTCCCCTGAATTAAAAGAAAAAATAGCCCTTGCTGTAGGGGCTTCTAATCATTGCAACTATTGCTTGGCTGCCCATACGGCTATTGCAAAAGGATTAGGTATTTCTCAGGGAGATATCGATGCAGCAAAAGGGGCAAATGCCGACGATAAAAAATCGGCTGCAATTTTGAGATTTGCTAAAGCTGCCAATGAAAAAAGAGGCGATGTTAGCGACGATGATATTAAGGCTCTTAAGGATGAAAAAGTTTCCGATCAGGAAATTTGCGAAATCATCTTAGCTGTCACGGTGAATCTCTTGACAAACACCTTTAACCGTGTTGTCCAGACCCCTGTCGATTTCTAAGAGAAAAAACTTAGGTCTCAATGAAAAGGCAAGTGATTCCGGGAACTCCTTAAAGGGGAGTTCCCGAAGAGCGATTATATTTTGTGTGCTCATACAGTGAGTTGGAGATGTTCCCAAACACTTTGAGGCGATTCTGAGACAATATCTTTAACAAAGCTTTCGTCGATTTTTTCGACGAGCTGTTTAGGCCATAACTTCCTGATGTAGCCTAAAAATTTAGCTTCGGACGCGACATAGAGGGAATCAAAATCTCCCCTTAGTGCACTTGCTTGCAGAAAGTCCCCCAGTATATGGGCAAAGGTTGCGCATCTTTTTTCGTCTAAAGAGGTCTCTGGTTCCATAGCATGACGGCCAACACCCATTCTATCAAAGGCTCTTGATGGACGTTCACTGTAGTAATCGGTGCCTTTCTTTATTCCATCCGGGTGAACAAATGAGGCAACTTCTTCAAACTGACCTACTTTCACCACACGATAGATTTTTGCCTTCTCTTTGTTGGCGACTATAACCCAAGATCTGCCTTTCATAAACCTCCTTCATCACTTCTCTCTTATTTCAAACCCTAGTGACAAAGAGGGGATTAAGGCGCTATAAAGGGGAATTCAACTTGGAGAACTCTATGAGATCCTTTTTACTCACATTTTTTAGTTCGCTCTGTCTGATGTCTACGGTCCAGGGTGACTATGCTGCTAAATCTTATGACTCTCTGATAGGAAATCTGCCAGGCATTGATGATCAAGTCCTTAAAATGCATTTCAAACTCTATCAAGGCTATGTTGCTAATACTAATAAGCTTCTCTCCTCCTTAAAAGACATGGAGAAGAATGGTAAGTTGCAAACCCCTGAATATGCAGGACTTAAAAGAATGTTTGGTTGGGAATGGGATGGGATGCGGCTCCATGAGTTCTATTTCGACAATCTAGGTGGAAATACCAAAAAGCTAGATCCAGATAGCGATCTAGCTAAAGCTATCGACCGTGATTTTGATAGTTATGACAAATGGGAAAAAGATTTTAGAGCGACAGGTCTTATCCGCGGGATTGGCTGGTCCATTCTCTACCTCGATGGGAAGACAGGGCGTTTAATGAACACTTGGATCAATGAGCATGATCTTGGTCATTTAGCAGGCGGCACCCCTATCCTTATCATGGATGTCTTCGAACATGCCTATATCACTCAATACGGTCTTGATAGAGCAAAATACATTGATGCCTTCTTTAACAACATTAACTGGGATGTAGCGCTCCAACGCTTTAGCGAACAACAGTCCCGTTGAAAAAGTTTTTAGGTTTTATTGCCGAGGCTCTATGGCCAGAAGAATATCCTCCTGGAAAGATTCTGCCGCAGCTTTCTCGGCACTTAACGATTGTAGTTGAGGCGTGTGAACTTGCGCGCCTCGCCAAAGCCGTCGTCCGCCTCCGCCCTAAGCTAGTTATCAAGGGTTAGCGAGTAGAATTGGCCGATGGTGTGGGTGTTGAGACCTGTGGCTGGAAGGTAAAAGTTCCAGAGGTAATGGACAAAAGAGGCTACGTTATCTTCTGGCTGGAAGATCACTGTGCCAATATTAGGATCAAAATAGAGACTAACTTCTGGAGTTTTGACATAGATTTGAGAGTGCCCCATCTCTTCCCCTTTCGAATTTTTTTCCTCAACAACTGAGCGGAAGAAATAGACCCCTGTTTTCAGATTGTTGAGATAGATATCGAGTTGTCCAGTGGGGACAAGGGCGGGCTTTATCATCGGCATGCCTGCTGGCGTTGCCTTTAAATCTACAAAGGCTGCAAGGGCTGAAGCCTTTTCGTGTAGAAATGCCGGCGATAGGGGATCAATTGTATTCTTTCTCCGGGAGATGGTGTTCATCACCCCTTGAAGAATGGCAAGATCTTGATTTTCTCCGTTTTTGACAAAAGTGGTGGCCGTTGCTGCAGCCACAATAAATTCTTCGGGTGAGTGCGAAATGAGATCGTTGTTTAGCTGCTCAAGAAGCTTAGATGCAAATGTTAAAGAAACTGCGCTGCAGAGTCCCTTTTTGACTACCCATTCCCCTTTTTCTCCGACAAGGAGATCGCTTCCATTAGGAGAGGGTAAATTAAAGGTGACAAGCGAAGTTGGGTCCCTATCTTTGGATATTTTTGCCAAGGCTACCATAGCCTCTTGTTCGACAGGAGATAAGTGATTTTCTTGGAATTTATTGCTCCCTTGAGAGGCTCGCGCTGGGAAATAGAGAAAGGAGTAACGGACTTGGTCTAAGAACGATTGTTTAAAGACATAGTTTTCCTCCGGAATTGTCACCAGGCCTACAAATCTGCGGATTTTTTGTTGCAGATCCTCGATCTCTTCTGGGGTTCCCGCTTGCGGGTTGACATTCAGAAGATGTCTCTTCTGCCAAGCTTCCTTCGCCACAGGTAAGGGATCAAAAAATAGACTTTGGAAAACAGTTAGTAGAGCCAATAAAATATGCATTTCTCTCACTTTTGAAAAGCTATTTTATCAACTAATTATTTAATTACTTTAAAAATTGAGAACTTCGTCGATTTTTAAAATAATTCCATTTCCGGCTTTAAGGGGGGGAGCTAAGATTTTAAGTTCATCCACATAGAAGGTCCCATCTTGCTGAGATAGGGTGACTCTTTTTCCGCCAATCGATCGGATATAAATAGTCTCTCCCTCTTTCGGAAGAGTATTTCCTGATAAAATGTGAGAAGTCACTAGTTTAACAAGAAGATGAAAGTTTTCTGGCAGAGAGAGGCGAGATTTTTCACCCGTATTCAATTGATCAAAAGCCTCATTTGTGGGGACAAGAAGAATAAAGGGACCCTGCTTGGTGATTCGGTAGAGCCAACCAGCAGCTTGTACGGCGCTAACGAAAGAAGAGAGATCGGAATCTTCAGCAAGAACTTGAAGTAGGTTTTTTTTCTGTTCAGAAGGGGTGTTTTTGATCTCGTTAGCCGCTTTTAGTTCGTGCGAAGTGCACCCTAAAACAGTTAAGGCTGCCACTAATACCCGCTTCATATCTTTACCCTTTTTAAAGTTTTTACTCCTCCAGGGAAATCTGGAGGAGTATGAATCAATTACTTGGCAGGTGCAGGAGAAAGAACTTCGTCAATCACATGGATCACGCCGTTTTTCGCTTTGATGTCGGGTTGGATCACTTCGGCATCATCAACAGTCACAACACCGCCCATGACCTCGACGTTAAGATCTTGGCCGTTCAATGTTCTGATCTTAGAAGTTTTTGCATCCTTTGCCAGAATTTTTCCAGGAACGACATGGTAAGACAAGAGGGCGATCAACTCTCTTTGATTTTCTGGTTTGAGAAGACGATCGAGAACCCCTTTTGGGAGCTGTTTAAAAGCTTGATTGGAAGGGGCGAAAATTGTAAATGGACCGCCCTCTGAAAGAGTTTCGCTAAGGCCAGCTGCTTTTATAGCAGAAACCAAAGTAGAGAGGTTAGGGTCAGTTTTAGCCTTCTCAACAAGGTTTTTTGACTCTTGTGAATAGTAATCTGCTGGGTTTTGGCTCGCTTTTGTATGGACGTTTACCCTATCACCATTGCTGTTGAAAGCCCCATTGGCAGAAGCGTTCGTGGAAGATGGTTGGGCATCTGCAATAGGTCGTTTAACAATTTGTGATTGTTGGGCCACTTTTTTAGTCGCAGGTTGTTGAGCCGATTGATGATTAGTAATAGAACTCCAGTTACTAAAATCTAGCGATCCATTTAAGAATTTTGGGCTTTCAGCATTTAAGTAAGCAAAGAGGGCGAGACTTAGATAGGCAACCCCTGCAATTACGATCCGATTCATGGTAATTTCTCCGCGTTTAGCTTGATAATTCCATCCATACTCCTTTTCAAAATT
>JAGVKY010000024.1 GCA_020050175.1 Parachlamydiales bacterium | reverse complement strand
GTCTTGATTTCATGTGACGTTTGCGGCAAGCTAGGGAGGTTTTTACAAAGTTCATGTAACATCGTCTTTAATTAGAAAAGAGGAAGATAATGAAAGTTAAATGCTACGCTTTATTGATGACTTTAAGCTTCGTTTTAAGTGGACGTTTATTTGCTGAAGGGGAAGAGGTGATGCCGCCTCCTGATCAGAGTCTTTGGCAGACTCTTATTATGGTGGGGATAGCGTTTCTCTTTTTTTATGTCATTTTATGGAGACCTGAGCAGAAAAGGCGTAAGGCTTTAGAAGAGCAACGTAGTACCCTGAAGAAGGGGGATCGTGTGGCTGCGATGGGAATTATTGGCACGGTTGTACGTGTAGGAGAACAAACAGTCATTCTCAAAATGTATGATGGAGCCAAGTTAGAGTTCTACAAAGCGGCGGTGACAGATATTTTACCAGAAACGGATGAGAAGAAAGTGGAACTCATTTCTGAAGAGTAAGTCCATTGTGAGTCTCTATAGCTGTGAAGACGCGAAGTGTTTGGAGCCTCCAAGCGCTTCGCGTCTTCACAAGCAACGATGGGATGGGTGTTAGGCTGTCGCAGCAGCACGAGCAGGCTGATAAGGAGGCTTGATAAATTTCCCTTCTCTTTTACCGAATATCCGTTCGAGATTATTGAGAAATGTTGTCGGATCTGCGAGTCCCTTTTCTCTAAAGAAGGTCTGCACGTCTTCCGAAACATAATCGAGGTTAATCTGTTGAAATACTCTATTTAGAGCAATAAAAGGATCGTCTTTCTGTGGTTGACCTGGATACATCAAATTTTTGGAATCCCTTGAAGTCAATTCGTTGAAACGGTTTTGTAATCCCTTCAAATGTTTTTGGCAATTTGCCTGCTGTCTATTCAAACAGGTCGTATAAGAATGCGCGTGGATTGAAGCGTGAGCATTTTGTGGGTGTTGTGAAAAGAAACGGTTGATCTGATTAGAAATCATATGCGCTTGAATCCAGGAGAGGGCGCGGTCAAAGTAGACAACAGAAGAGAGGATCATATCTATAAAACGAAAGAACCTAATTTGAAAGCTCAGTTTATAACCTTCTAAGCTGTATTCATGTGGTTTAAAATCTAGCCCGAGAGTGAGATGCTCTGCGATTAATAGGCTCATTGTCATCAGTTTGATGCTTTTTTCCGGGAATAGAAAAGAAGTAAGAGGGAGTTGTTTGACTCTGTTAATTGTCAAATGTTCGATGAGGGGGTGAAGAGGGGCTAAGGGAGATTGGGGGAAAGCCCATAAAGCGATTTGGATTCCACATGTGAGTAATAAAATCGCGCTTTGTGTGACACGCCATTCGACGAACTGTCGTTCAATTGCCTCTTTTCTGCTTCCTGTCTCACTAATCACTTGCTTAATTAAGAGCGCACTCGTTTCGTGAAAACTCTCTGATAACTTGTTGAACTCTTCATCTAACTGATCAAATTCTTCACCTAACTGATCAAATTCTTTTTCATCTAATTTGTGAATTTCCTCTTCGCTTTTACTCTCTAAGACAGTTTGTAAATGACTGAACTTGCTCTTTAAATCCAGGAAACTCCTCTTTAAATCCAGTAAAGTTTTCAGGTGGCCTTCATCCTTTTCCAACTTTAACTGATGACAGATCGTGATGTTATCTTTAAGTACCTCTAAATATTGCGCAATCGTCGTGTCATTGTATTCTGGAGAGGCAGTAAAAATAGGACTGACAAAGGAGTTTTGACTTGTAGGAGTCGTAGGTGTTAAACCTACCGGCTTTTGCCAAGAGCTTGTATGGGGAAGGGATCCCTGACTTTTACTCATTTGAATTGCATGATTCCCAGCACTATTTATTGCCTTACCAACTGATTCATCCTTTTTCATGACCTGTTTCACTGCCAGCGCTAGGGTTTTAAAAGAAGCACGTAGGCTAGCTTGTTGTAACTGATCTTTTCTGTCCTGGCATTTAGCTGCGACTTGGCCATGTTTTTGTCTAAATAGATTTTCCACTACTCGTATTTGATCGGATAATTCAAGAAACTTTGAGTCTAAATTTAATTCTGACGGATCTCTTCGCTGGAGTTCAGCTACCACATCTTCTTGTAACTTTTGATAGGTTGCTTGTATTTGTCGTAACTTTTCAGGATACCGATTGACTTCTATGTTCTTTTTTTGTTGATCCAGCATATGCGATTTGTAAAATGCCAGAGCGAGACAAACCCCGAGGTCAAGCATCTTAAACCAGTTGTGCCATCTTTCTATCTTAGCCTCAACAATTCGATCACTCACTGTGAAAAACAAGCTTAATAATAAAGGATGAATATGAAAGACATAATCTATACCGTCTAAGAGAGTCCCCAAAAAATGATTGCTCTCTTTGATACTTCCTTTGACTTGATCATATTCTCTTACCCAGCCTTCTAAATCGGTTCGGAACTCTTCGATCGCTTGTGAAAGATCTTTTTGTCGTGCTTGTAAAGAAATGACTGCCTTGTTCTCTAGGGACGTAAGAGTTGGTGTAGAAGAAGATTGATGGAGAGTGGTTTTGGCAAATTTATTAATGCTCTCATCAGTCTTTGATAAGGGCGCGAGTATCGAAGGAATTTTACTAAAAAGTTGGGAAATGTGATAACTATGAATAGGAAGCCACTCAGTCCACTTAATCATAGTATTAACCTATATCTAGAGGTTGTCAAGAAGGATGTGTCAGCCTTAAGATGACTCAATTTTCCATGCTATTAAATAATGATAAGTTGAATACTAGCTTATCATCTTAAAAATTGAAATAAGAAAATGCGCAGGGTAAAAAATCTTTTCAGACCTCACTGTGAGTTACATAGAACAAAATTTGTTTGTAAAATGTAAAAAATAAAATATAACTTTCTGAAAGAGGTCGATTTGTATAAATATTTTTAATAAATTGATTCTTTTAAAGAAAAAAATGAATGATTAGTTCGTTCGTTTTTTTAAGGGATCGAAAGGACGAGAAGTGTCTAATAAGTGGATGACTTGTGTTAATAGATCATTAAAAGATGTTTGACCATCTGCCAACGATTCAATGGTATCTGAGAATAATCTGAGATTGAGTAGGAGGGCACTGACAATGCTCATGAGAGAAGGGCTATCTAAAAGTGTAGAGGGGCTCATCCAGACATAACGATAAGCCACATGTCCTTCGAGTTCATCGAGTTCAAATCCGGGAAAATCGCTCAGTTGATTGAGGAAAAGAAGGAGACTAGCCACTTGATTTAAAGCCAAATCTTGCACTTTAAAGGGAAGCTGGACGCGGAATTGAATGCGGTCAGGCAGGTTGAAGACTTGAGGGGGAACGGCTTCTGCTTGAACTTGTGGGGGGAGAGCGACAATTTCAAGCAGGCGTTCGCGCTTTTTTTCATCCAGTTCTAGCATGACTTTGAGATGGTCAAAGGGGAGATTTTTTGTTGCAGAAAGGAGTAGACATTCTACTCCTTCTGCTTCTAAGAGTGTCTGAATCTTTTGTAAGAGCATATCTATCCCTATTGAGGAAGAGGTTCGATCAACTTTTCTTCGATACTGGCTTTCTGGTAGTCGATAAAACTTAAAAGGCCACCATCATCTAAATTAAAGAATTTCTGCAAAGCTTTTTTGATCGCTTCCGGATCTTGTTTGACTTGAGACTGCAAAGCTTCGAGATTGAGTCCTAATTCCACTTCTAAAAGGGCTTTTGTCTCTGGGCTGAGAAGCTGCAAATCGCACGATTGGAAAGCGTCATGAAAAGCGCGTAACGTATCAAAGTGAGCACAAGAGTAAGCACTCGATTCTGTCGCTTGTGAGAGTTGCAAGTGCGCTTGATGGGCAAAATCCTGCCATTTAGCTTGGTTAAGTTTATCTTCTAATTGCTTCGCGTGTTTAGACCAGGTCTCGACCTGTTGCTGGCTCTTGAGAAACTCAATTTCAGATTGTTTAAGTTTGATGAGAGCATTTTGGTCGTCCACAGATTTCAGGTCTAATGGGAGCGTGAGAATATGCTGCATGCACTCGACCAGTCTTTTTTCTTTCGCGACATGTTGATACTTGTAAACTGCTTGATTGAGGTTAGCCCACAGCATTTTGGCTTGGACTCCTTGGAATAAGAGGTTCGTTGTCATCGGCTTTTCGCGATGAGCGTGATAGAATCCTGCGCCTATGATTCCAGTCGTGACTGTGAAAGAGCCAACCGATAACAAAAGAAGAATCAAGCCTACCCCTCCAAAAGGAATGGTCACAGCTCCGATAATTGCTAATACTACGCTAACAACCAGAGAGATAAGATTCCAATTGAAATGAACGCTGGCTTTCGCCACTTTAAAATCGAGAAAACGTTCTTCAATTTCATGTTTATGGACAATCATTTCTTGAAGCGCATTTTTGGTTGTGTGTTCCAGCGTCTCTTGATGGTCAACATAGGTTTCCAATAAAGCTTCTGGAGTATGACTTGCGTACCATTCTTCAAATCCAGCCTTTTCCTTAAATAGAGTACGATGCAGCGCTTTGATTGTCGGTTCGAGCGCTTGAAAGCGCGGTTTCAGGAGCAATATTTTCTTCTGCACAATGGCTTTTCTTTTCTCTAACAGATCGCCGCTGATGCGGATTGTGATGTCCAATCTCTCTAACGTACGCTGAAATCCAATGTAGGAGTCAATCACTTCAGGATTTGACATGACATGGGCAAGCAAGTCGTCCTTAGTTGTGAGGCTAGTCTCCAGCTCGATCCCAAAATCTTTTAATTGATCGCGCACCTGTTCTAAAGTCTTCGCTTTGTCTATCAGCTCAAAAAATGCTTCGGCATGTTCTTCGTCGGATACAAAAGGTTTTGGACGCCTCTGAGGTTGATCGACTCGAGATCTAATAAACGTTTCCTTGCCTATTTTCGCTTCTTCGAAAGTCGGTTGATGCTGTTTCTGCCATTTTTGAAACGTTTCAGACCAATCAAAGAGCTGGTGGCTTTTTTCTTGAGCATTTTTGACAGAAAATCCAAGGACAGCCACCCATAAAACAGATATCGTCCATGACACTCCAGACGTGACCGACTCAACTGCTGCAAATAGCGTTTTAGGGATCTGGCTTAACGTAAGAGCCGAAACGAGTAATACAGAAAAGGTTCCTCCGATGCCTAACTCTATTTTTTGTTCTTCAAAAGCTTTTTCCGCTAATTTTAAGGAGACTTCCCATTGTTTTAATTTTTTGAGATCTTTTTCGGATAATGAGGTAGTACCTTCTTTAATCTTGTCCAACAATTGACGCGATTGATTCAGAATTTTGCCTTTGTAGAGGGCAGCAATTCCTGCTGCTCCAAAATCTAAGACACATAAAAATACGACACTCAATTGCCCCAGTGCTCCAAATTCTTCGACGAAAG
>JAGVKY010000176.1 GCA_020050175.1 Parachlamydiales bacterium | reverse complement strand
TATTTTGAAAGGGTTTAAATCTCCCGACCGTTACATTGTCGAAATGGATCGAGCCCTTGCCATAGAAAAAGCAATTAGCTATGCAAAACCAGGTGACACTGTCCTTATTGCTGGCAAAGGCCATGAAACTCATCAAATTTTTGCTAAACATACGATTCCCTTCGATGACCGCAAAATCGCCCTTGATGCCTGCGAAAAACTGAAACTATGATCCGTTTATTTCTTCTTTTTTTTCTAATGCCCCTTTTTCTCATGGAAGCAACTTCCGGTCGATACCCGATCCGGAAGGAGCTCATCGTTTTGGATCCCGGCCATGGGGGAGATGATAGAGGCACAGTATCAACCCAAAAACCGATCCTTTTGGAAAAAAGACTCACCCTTTTTACAACAAATCTGGTCCGTTCTGCCCTTCACGGTTTTGGCTATCAAACCTTGATGACCCGTTTAAAAGATGAAACGGTGTCCCTCGATCAACGGGTCGCCTTTTCAAATGATGTCAAGCCTACCTGTTTTGTCAGCATCCATTTTAATGCCGCCCCATCTCCTCAGGCCAAAGGGATTGAAATTTTCGTCTACAAAGAGGGAGGGGCGACACCGCGCTTAGATGCCTCAGAGGCACTAGCTAAATCGATTCTGAAACATCTTCTGCAATGGACAGGGGCAGATAGTCGTGGAGTCAAGTCGGACAACTTTCGGGTGATCAAAGACAATCACTACCCAGCCGTTCTTGTAGAAGCTGGATTTTTGTCCCATCCCGAAGAGGCTAAACTTCTTGGCCAACCTCTCTATCTAAAAAAGGTAGCCATGGGCATCGCTAAAGGGATCGATGACTACCTCTCTTCCCGCAGATTACCAACACGTTAGAAAATTTTTCCCCTATTTAATTCCTTTTAACACAGATCGCTAAAATCTGTCTAAAAAGGAGTTTTTCTATGAGAACGTTAGCTGTCTCTTTAGCTTTTATGGTCGGTTTTGGTACCACGTTACAAGCTGACTGCCAGTTTGAATCCGATCTTACAGACAAGGAAAGACAATATGATGAGGCAGTCAATGCCTACCGCAATTGCAAAGCTACAACTCCCGCTCATTGCATTGATCAATATAATAAGAAAAATGACCTGCAAGTAGAGCTTGCCCGTTGCCAAACGGCTGTATACAGCACTCAACGCTCGTTTTCTCAAAACACTGGGCTAGAGGATAATACTCAAACAAAGAAAAATAATTCGGGAAAAGCTAAAAAAGCTACAGGCGTAAAGAAGAAGGCTAGAAAACATTAGAGAGTTATCTAACCTCTTCTAAGCTCCGCTCTCTTAGAGGATAGGAAGATAGGAGGGTTGATGCCAAACAGAGAAGCCCTCCAAAAGCAAAGACCAAAGAGGTTGAACCTGAGACAAAAAGAAGCTGCCCGACAAAAGGGACAATCAGCCCTCTAATCCCTACAAAAACAACATTCACGCCGCTAAATAGTGTGCTTTCTCCTTCTTTTGCAAAATGAGGGCCAGAAAGGTTCCAACTCATCTCACTTCCTGCCTGCATCGCTCCGTAAAGAGCATAAGCTGCCCAAAGTCCAAAAGGGATATGGGGTGAAAGCAAGAGAAGAAGGGAAAAAGCCGCTGCCAATCCAGTCACTCTCATATTGAATCTTTCGATCGGAACTGTCGTAAAAAGTGTTGCCCATGAGCGGGAAGAAAGGGCGAAGAAGACCCCTTTGATCAACGAAGTAGCAATCGTTACTCCCGTATAAGAAAGATTGAGTGTTTCCTTATAGAAGAAGGGCAGAACAGGATGCATCACGATAAGCCCGGCGCCGCAGAGAAAGAAGACCATTTGATAATGGCGAAAATCTTTCCGCTCTTTCAAAAGGCGAAACCCCTCTTTCCAAGGTAAAAAAAGGGAAGGGCGGGGAGAGATTTTTTGAACTTTTTCCTTAGGGATAGGGAGTCTCACCACTAAGAAAAGATGGGAAGCCTGCAAAAGGGCCAACAGAAAAAAGACCCATTTCCAAGAACCGGGATACCAATCAAACCAGGGTGAAATTAAGAGGGGAACAGCGATGTGGACGAGGGAATGGAGCGATGATCCTCGAGAAAAAAATTTACCCCGTTCTTTAGGGGTAAGGTTTATTTTGAAAATTTCTCCCCATGCCAGGATAAGAGCACGCGAAGAAAACCAAAAGCAGCCTTGGGCGGCGATTAAAAACCACAGATTGTCGATAAAGGGGAATAAAAAGCAGGGGAGAATCCCAAAAAGGGTCACGCCGGCCAAATAGGGTTTTAATCTATCTCTTCTTTCGAGCAGCAGCAGACTTCCGTAAAAAGAAAGGAGCGCTGAGAGGGGCTTCATCGCCACCAGCAGCGTCACTTGAAAGGGAGTAGCCCCCAGTTCTTTGCAAAAGAGGAAAGCTAGGAGAGGCCAAAGTGCTTCTAAAGGCGCACTTAGCGCTTTAGCAAAGACAAAAATCTTCCCCGCCGCCCTCCCTGTTTCAGGAGATGCAGTCATGTAGGAGAAGAGTATACCTCATAGTAGCTATAGTTTTAATTCTTTTATCATCTGGTCGTGGATAAGACCATTCGAGGCTAAGATTCTTCCCGACTCCAGGACTAAAGGCCCCCCCTCGTAGGAGGTGATTTTACCCCCCGCCTCCTCCACTAGGAGGATCCCTGCTGCTATATCCCAAGGTTTCAGCCCACGCTCCCAATAGCCGTCAAAACGGCCGACGGCAACACCTGCAAGATCGAGAGCTGCAGACCCCGCTCGTCTAACACCTTGAGAAACTTGAGTCATGTGGCAAAATTCGCGGTAATTATTATCGTTTGTCTCTCTTCTATCGTAAGCAAACCCAGTAGCTAAAAGGGAACGGGGGAGATGTTGGATTGTAGAAACATGAACTTGCTTCCCTTGAAAAAGGGTTCCACCCCCTTTAATAGCCGTAAAAATTTCTTTTAAAATTGGATTGTAAACAACGCCAACTACAGGGACTCCGTTATAGAGAAGACCGATTGAAACGGCTACAAAGGGGAAGCGATGAGAAAAATTTGTTGTTCCGTCCACAGGGTCGACAACCCAAACAAAACCTTCTTTAAGGGGAGAACCTCCTCCTGACTCTTCTCCATAGGTTCCATGATCAGGGTAAGTTGAGCGGACCCGATCGAAAATCGCTTTTTCTGCGGCTATATCGATCTCGGTGACAAGATCGCCGCCGCTCCCTTTTTCAAAGGTTTGAAAGGTACCGTACCAACCGGTTTCAATGATCACTCCGGCTGTTTCAGCTAAGCTAATGGCAAATTTGAGATAAGGAGAATAGTCTTGCATGAACCAAATCATACTTTAATTTGTGATCAGGCACTAGAAAAGAAGAAGGGGATGCATGAGCTTAAATGAATTTTAAGCTCATGCATCCCCTTCTCATTATGTTCTTGCGAAATACCCAAACCAGAGGAGGATCAGGCCGATGATCAGCCAAACAATCGCCCAGAGTCTGATGAAGTTATAACCAAGGCGCTCATGGAGTTCATGGTATTCTCTTGTAAAGTAGAGTTCCATGATCCCTTTGAACAAAAAGATATATCCGAGGATTGTGATCAAAAGAGGCCAGCTCCAAACGAAAATCGAGTGGGTAGCGATAAGTAATGATCCTAAGAGAACATTGAGTCCGCCAATGAGTAATAAAAGAGCAGGACTTCTTCTGACTTCCTCTTTAATCACATCCAGCCCTCTTCCACGCCAGAGGGTGTAAATACTCATGATCACGAGATATAGACCTAACCATTTTGCAAAAATATGGGAAGTGGTCTGAACTTGATCACCGAAGTTAACCTGAAAAAAACCTAAAAGGCTTTGTAAATCCATTGAGCATGCTCCTTCAATAAGTAAATTATTTCATTACCTTGTCTTCCATTTTTTACACAATTATTTATTTACTTCCCCACATTTTTATTGTCAGATGAACAGTCTCGAGGTTGCGTAATTTGATTTTTTTAATAGAGAGATCGCAGGCCCGGCCCTTTTTGTTTGAGTGCTATTTGAGAAGTTGCTTTGCTGCTTCTCAATTCATTGTATGTTAAGCCGAAGGCTCTCTGTGGGACTCTCGTGATTCTCTGTGTTAAAAAAATCAGATACCGACGCCCTCACATAGCTTGCTAAGACGGGATGAACTTTGTGGTGAAAAATGGAAACGAGGGGGGGAGAAAAAAAAAGGCCGCCTTGTTAGGCGGCCTTTTTATACTTCGCTTGGTTCTAGATTAGAACTTGAGACCAACGAGGAATTTAGCTCCCCAGTAATCTTCACGTGCTTTTGGTAAACCAAACTTGACATTGCTTGGATGCATTCTCTGTGCAGGT
>JAGVKY010000197.1 GCA_020050175.1 Parachlamydiales bacterium | reverse complement strand
GGATCCCCACCGGTAGATCTTACTCTATCGGATCCTAACCTCTTGTCCGTCCATCTTGTTATTTTTCGACGTGGTAAAGATTACTACGCAGAAAATGTTGGCCATGATCCCGAAACAAGAGTTAGCGGAATCCCTTTTTGGAAAAAACGACTCCGATCTGGGGATAAAATTACTCTCGGCAAGTCAGAAATTGTCTTTTTCCAATTGGCTTCGCCGGCAAAACCTAAAGAACAAGAGGAACCTGAATCTTTAGCTTCTCTCTCGTTTGTTAACGAAGTTCAATCTACTCAACATGATCCCGCCCCCCCTCTCCCGAGAGAGACAAACTTAATTGAACGGCTAACGCCAGAGCATAGCGAATCGCCTTTTCACCTTTGGCTGTTGATGCTTGGGTTGGTGCTCATTTTTACTGCTCTTTTTGGAGTCACGCTGACTTTAACCACTCGAGAAAAGGCCGAAGATCAAAAAATTGTGGCTGCAAAAAGACTCTCCGATTTAGGAGTTCTTTTAACCTATGCCCAGCTTTACCATATCGAACCCTCACATCAGAATTTTTTAGATCCTGAATTTTTAAAAGGGATTGCCCCTAAAGTTCTCCGATCCCCTTTTTCTGAAATCGACTGGATTGACAAAGAGGGGCGTCTCAAAGGGGCCGATTACCTAATTCGAATCTATTCAGACGGAGATTTAGAGAGATTTATTTTGATCGCCCAACCAGAACATCGTTACTTCCAATGGCTTGTTCCTTCTTGGACACTCATCTTGGACTCTGAAGAGATGATCATTAGGGCAACACTTGAGCTAAAAGAGCTCAACCGCTTGCTTGCGGATAGAGGCGATCTTGAGGGACCCAATTTAGAACCGATTACCCAGAAAATTCGGGAGGCTGAAGAAATCCCTCTTCAAACTCTCGCCTCTTCAAAAAAAGATGAAGGCTTTTTGCCGCCAGAGGAGTTGGCTTTTATCGACCCCAAAGGAAGTTACTTCGTCTATAACGCCCCCCGTTATTTCCTCTTCAATCAGCCTCTTGTCGAAATGGCAAAAAACTTGAGCGAAAAAGTGGGTGAAGGAAAGGATTTGCAAGAAGAACTCTCCCTGCGAATTCGCTTCCCCCGCATGATTTTTTATACAACGCTCGGCATAGAAAGTGCCATCGATGCGCGTAAAATCCTCTCCGAAAAATGGCCTCAAGAAAATCATTTTATAGGCTATTTAGAGCTAGATAAAGAGGGCTATTTCGAAAAAAGTCATCTTCTGATGATGGGCCACCGCCAATCGGCTCAAGAAATTGCCAGCGCTGAAATAAGTGAAGACGAAGAAAGTGCAGATCCCTTGGCGATGTACCATCAACACCCGCTCTTCGTGGAGCTTCAAAAGCTTTTGGAGTCTCGTAAGGAGAGAATTCAACCCTACCATGAGCCCCTAGTCGCCCTTTTAGATGAACACCTCGTCCACTCAGATCGTCAATTTTTCCTCCGGTACAAAATTCTTTTTGATTCTTACCAAGAGGCTTTAAAAAGGGAACAAAATGAGTTAGACATGGCTGTGAACCAGCTCTACGATCAGTACGTTGTCTCCAAAGAGGAGATGAATATTCCTCTTTTTATCTCCATGCTGGATTTAGCTGGGATCGAAGTGGGTTACGAAGAGGAGGCTTTCCTCCCCTTAACACGCCCAATTCTTACTTTGCGACCAGGCATCGAACAGCTCGAAGCTCTTTTTTCGTGGGTCCAAAATGCCCATACCATCCCTATTCTTGATCAAGCAGTTGCCATGGCACATGATCTTTTGACCGTTGAAAGCTTTCCTGATCACCATGTTTTAAATTCTTGGCAGACCCAGTTAAGAACTTTAGTCATTTACAAACTCGAGACATTACTTTGGATGCCCCATCCGGAAAGTGAGATAGCTTTGGACCGAGAAGACACTCGCTGGATGGTAGGCCGTATTCTGAAAAATGGCTACATCACTGAGCCTGATAAGCGGGAATTCTATCTATCCCAAATCGACCTCGAAAAACAAAAACCGAGACAGGAAGAGGCCCACCTCCTTTCCTCTGACCTGTTGTACCCCTAACAAGATAGACAGGTTGCTTCCGAAGGGAATCCTGTAGCACCGTCAGGTGCGTATCCTTCCATCTTGCTATTTATTTTTTTATTTTTTTAATCCAACCTAATCCAGTTACTCATTTTTTTTATCGGTTTAAAATCCTGTTGATCCTGTAGGTCTATACCCTTAAACTTTCTCTGATGGACTATGACATTCTGCCTGGCGTATTTGATATTCTTCCTGAAAATAAGAAGGAGGGATGGCGATCATCCGCCCTTTGGCAAAAGCTTGAAGAGTTAATTCGGACAACTTGCCAAGCTTTTGGCTACGAAGAGATCCGAACCCCTATTTTTGAACGAAGCGAACTTTTTTTGAGATCGTCGGGAGAGACAACCGATATCGTTTCAAAAGAGCTCTACCGCTTTGTCGATAAAGGAGAACGGGACGTCGCTCTCCGACCTGAAGGGACTGCCCCCGCTCTTCGCCTCTTCAAAGACCAAGATCAAGAATGGCAAAAACACCACCGTAAACTTTTTTATATGGGTCCGATGTTTCGTTACGACCGCCCTCAGGCTGGCCGTTACCGGCAGTTTCACCAATTTGGGGTCGAAGTTCTAGGGGCAAGCGATCCAGAAGTTGATGTAGAAGTGATTGATCTCCTCTTCACCCTCTTTTCCCGCATTGGATTGAAGGGGCTCAAGCTTGAACTCAACTCGCTTGGCACCTTGGCTTCAAGAGAAAATTATCTAAAAGGACTTGTCGAATATTATACCCCTTTCCTAAAACGGCTGTCTTTGGATAGTGTTCGTCGTTTAGAGACCAATCCTTTGAGAATTTTGGATTCGAAAGACCCCCATGACAAAGAAATTAATAAAGGGGCCCCCTCGATTCTCGAATATCTCGACGAACCCTCAAAAGCCCATTTCGAAAAAGTTAAAGAGTGGCTAACCAAGTTAAACATCCCTTTTGTCATCAACCCCAATCTGGTGCGAGGTCTTGACTACTACAATCAAACTGTCTTTGAAGTTGTCACCGACCAACTTGGTTCTCAAAATAGTGTCGGCGGCGGCGGTCGATTTGATAGCCTTCTTAAAATGCTGGGAGGTCCCGATCTTCCTGGTTTTGGCTTCGCGGCAGGTCTAGAAAGAGTTATTCAAACCATTCTCAAACAAGAAATTTTCTTCCTTCCTCCTAAGGGGCCTGAACTTGTGGTCATTCCTCTTGGAGAAAAGAGTTTAGAAACTGGTTATCAACTTGTCAGAACTTTAAGACAGGCAAATATCGCTTCCGTGATCGATTTTTCTAAGAAAAAGCTCTCCAAAAGACTCCAAGAGGCACATGATATCGGTGCAGAAAGAGTGATTATCTTGGGCGATGAGGAGTGTGAAAAGGGAGAGGCGAAAATAAAAATCATGGAGAGCGGCAAAGAGCTCCTTCTTCCCCTCTCCGAAATACCTTCTTATTTATCTCTGGAAACCAAACTTCCATCCCTTTCTCAAGAATCTAAACGATTAAGTGAACTTTCAAAGACAAAATCGCTTCAAGAAACATCTAGTGATCTTGCCAACCTCTCCAAAAAGTTTGACACGATTCATCAGAACCTAAAGAATTTATCAGTACAATCAATGGATACAAATGCTTAGATTATTTCTTCTTGCACTCACATGCTTACCTTTAGTCCTCTTTGCCGATGAGGTAAAAGAGCCCGATCTGAAGAAGCTTTCAGAAACTTTTGGGAATCTTATTGGCCGGAGCCTGAAAGGCCCTGGATTTTCTTTCGATATGGAAAGTTTAATCACCGGGATTCGTAATGGCGCAGCAGGCAAACCTGCCCCTTTAACTGATCAAGAATACGAAGAGGGGATGGCAGCTCTCCAGCAAAAACTCTTTGAAAACTTATCACAGGAAAACCTCAAAAAGGCTGACGACTTTTTGAAAGAAAACGCCTCTAAGAAAGGAGTTAAATCTCTTGATGGCGGCAAACTTCAGTACACTGTTCAAAAAGAGGGGAATGGAGCCGTTGTTCCTGAAGGGGGCTCCCCAGAGATCAATTACGTGGGTAAAACTATTGATGGCGAAGTGTTCAGCTCTACAGAAGATATGGGACCGATTGTCATCGACCTAAAAAGGACTGTTCCTGGTTTTAATAAAGGGATCGCAGGGATGAAAGAAGGGGAAAAGAGAACCCTCTACATCCACCCTGACTTAGCCTACGGACTAACTGGACAGCTTCCTCCAAATTCTCTTCTCATCTTCGAAGTTGAAGTTCTTAAAGCTGAAAAGCCTCAAGAAGAGCAGCAACCAGCCGAAGACGAGGTTGATATTGAAGAACTAGAAGTCATAAAAGGCAAAAAATAATTGTTAACAATTGTTCTTTTCCAGCCTGAGATCCCCCAAAACACCGGCAATGTCGTAAGGACCGCTAGTGTGACCGGATCTCGGCTGGTCCTTGTTCGCCCTTTAGGTTTCTCTATCTCTGACCGCTACCTAAAGAGAGCAGGCCTTGATTACTGGGAAGATGTCCCAGTTGAGATCATTGATGATCTCGAAGGCTATTTGAGCCATTCTCCATCTCCTTTCTCTTTTTTCTCCTCCAAAGCTGAAAAGCTTTACCATCAAACCTCTTATTCTTCTGATCATATTCTGATCTTTGGATCGGAAACTAAGGGTCTTCCCCCCATCTTTCATGAACGATGGTCAGAGCATTTTGTTAAAATACCGATGCTCAGTGGCAAAAGGTGCCTTAACCTTGCTACCTCTGTCGGCATAGGAGTTTACAGAGCCGCTTTATCCTTTCTTTAAGGGTGATATGCTAAAATTATTCTTTATGAGTGAGATTTATATAGGCATCGATGATGACCATCCAGTTAAAATAGAGCAGACACACTATTTGTTAGATGCTGCGAATAAAATCGGAAATTTTGCCCTAAGTATTGCAAAAACAATTGCTGGGATTGCCCACGAAATTTTTGCGACCGCTGTCTATGTCGTGACCTACTTTATCCCCCGGACTTGGTGGAATCCTCAACATCCAGATCCTAACAAGCCTACCCTTCTTTTCATCCACGGGTATGCCCATAACAGCTCCGCTTGGC
>JAGVKY010000213.1 GCA_020050175.1 Parachlamydiales bacterium | reverse complement strand
AGGGGGCAATTTTTTTATGGACTCTCGTAAGATAGCGGCGATCGGTTTGCACAGAATCGGCATCTTTCAAAAAGGCCTCTTTATCTCCTAATAGCCCAGGAATGAGAAACCGGAAGTGGGTGTAAAGCTCTTTAAGATGGTTTTCGACAGGAGTCCCGCTCATGGATAACTTAAAATCGCCAGTAAGTCTAAGAAGTGCTTGTGTTCGCTTTGTTTCTTCGTTCTTGATGAGATGGGCCTCATCTAAGACAATCACATGGAAATCGAGAGAGGAGAGTTCTGGCACCATTCCATAGGTTGTTAGAATGATCTCCCCTAGTTGAAGATCTTCTAAAGACCGTTCTGGGCCGTGGTAAATACGATGGGCAGCAGCGGGGAGAAACTTTCGAATTTCATTTTCCCAATTAAATAATAGAGAAGTAGGGACGACGATCAGAACCGGTTTGTTAAGGGGTAGTGTCGAAAGAAAAGCAAGCACTTGGACTGTTTTTCCAAGCCCCATTTCATCCGCAAGGAGGGCAGAGAATCCTTCACCATAGAGCCTTTTAAGCCAACTAACCCCTAGAGCTTGATAGGGGCGGAGTTCGCCATGGAAAGTGGGTGATAAGGAAAGAACAGGGAGTTCTTTTTTTGCTTTTAAGGTGATTAAAAGTTCTTTGTCGATTTCAAGGGTAGGGCTTTCCTCTCCAAAAAGTCCTAATTGAGAACGGCGGTAGAGAAGCCCCCCTTCGACAACAAGAGGCTCTTCTTGGAGCCATTCAAATTCCTCAAGAGGGGGTAAGAGACCCACCTCTCCGGGTGCAAGCTCTAAAAAACGGTCGCGCCTATTAAAGGTTCCAGCTATTGCCTCTATGGGCCTCTCATAATCATCAAAGGTGAGCTTGCCGCTGAGGCGGATAGCGTCGTTTTCCTTTGAGAGATGGAGGTGGCTCTCTCCAAAACGGTGCAGTCTGCGCCCTTCGACATCGATGATTTTCCACCCAAGCTCCAACAAAAAGCTTAAAGTTGTGTAGACCTTATCTAAGGGACAAAAGTAGTGGCTGTTGCCCACCGTTTTTTTCTTAAAGTCAGTTTCTAAAAGATCTCTTTCCCACCCTTTTTCAAGTTCCAGATTTTTACTTTTGGTTCCCCCATATTCGAAGGCAAGGTTAGCAAATCCACCAGTCCTGTCGGTCAGCTGGAGAATGGGGGTGCAAGCAATAGGTCTTGCTGCCAGGGGAGTAAGATGGAGATTAACTCCCTCCTCTTCGAGCTGAAGCTCTTCGATCTCATCAGCGGTTAAGGCCCCCTCTTTTAATAAAATATCAGGGACTTGGGTGTAGAGGATTCCCTGGTAAAGAAAAAGAGGGGGAGAGGAAAGGAACCATTTCCTTTCTGAGAAAGGGAAAGATTTTTTGGGAAGGTTGCAAGTGAGTTTCCCCTCCCATCGGTCGGGCTCGATCTCTTTTAATTCATAGCTGAAGGTGACTTTGCTGTAGAGATCGACAACCACTTCCCTCCCTTCAAAAGTAAATTTGACGTCAGGGACACTCTCTTTCAGATAGGAAAGGATTTTTCCTTTCGGTATCGCCTTTAAACCGGAGAGGTCCATCGGCGGAAAGGTTTATGGGTCGATTGGGCATTGTAGGAACGGAGGCGCGGCGCGGTTTGGCAGCTTCCTTGACAACAGCCAATATTAGCTTCTAAACAGACGGGGCAACAGATAAAAAACTCATTGCAGTCCATGTTTGCGCAATTATAGTAATAGTTAGCAGGCGATTGGCAGTGATGGCAACGGCCAACGACTTCGTTTTCTTCATCGCTAAGGGGGATTTGTAGCCGATCATCGAAGACAAAGAGTTTCCCTTCAAAATGGTTGGATCCCTCTTCGAGTCCCCACTGAATAACGCCACCCTGCAATTGGTAGACTTTCTTGAACCCTTTTTCGACTAGAAGGGGAGAAAATAGCTCGCATCGAATCCCTCCTGTGCAATACATGATCACAGGAGTATTTTCTTTATCGATTTTTTGTTCGAGCTCTTCCGCCATCTTTTCGAAGTCCCGAAAAGTATTGCAACCTGGTTTCTCAGCCCCTTTAAAACGGCCGATGTCCCATTCGTAGTCATTCCGGACATCTAAGACAAAAGCTTCCCCTGATTCGAAAAGCTTCTTCCACTCTGCAGGGGGAAGGTGTGCCCCTCTTTTAGAGAAATCAATTTCTCGGTCGATAGCCACAAGCTTTTGTTTCCACTTGATCGTCATCCGGGGGAAAACATGTTCGTGATGGGAGTGAATTTTAAAGGTAATCCCTTGAAATTGCTCCCTGCCCTGCATCCATTCTTGATAGGCTTTTGCTGCTTCAACCGTTCCGCTCATCTGCCCATTGATCCCATGGGAGGAGATATAAAGCCTCCCCTTGAGATCATATTGGGAGCAAAAAACTTTATGGATCTTTACCTCATGGTGAGGATCAGCAATAGGCGTAATAAGATAATAGGCAAGGACTCTGTGCGTCATCTTAGAGAGTAGAATCAATCAAAGATTTCAAAGTTTCTTCATCACGAAGGCCAACTATTCTCTTTATTTCTTTTCCATCTTTGAAAAGGATCAAGGTTGGAATTGAGGTGACTTCATAGTGAGCAGTTACTTTTTGCGACTTGTCAATGTCAAGTTTAGCAATTTTTGCCTTTCCGGCATACTTTACAGAGAGCTTTTCTACAATAGGGGCAATCATTTTACAAGGACCGCACCATTCTGCATAAAAATCGACCAGAGTTACCCCTTTTTCGATTGCATCATTAAAACTCGCATCATCGAGATATGTAAGGTGTTCAGACATCTTAAACTCCAAAGAAAATCAAGCATCATACCATAACTCTTAAAACTATGATACGATTCTTGCCTATGATACACCTTCTTCTCTTTTGTCTTCTTGCAACTTCTGGAACACCAGCTCCTATCATTCAAGATAGCTCTGGGACCTATACTCCTCGTCCCGAAAATCCATGGAATGCCAAAGAAAAAAAACCTACCTGCCCCCATCCCTGGTCCCCACCCAAAAAGAAAACACCTCAACCGGTCCCTTACTTAGAATGAGTTTGATCCGAAGATCCTCTTCACGACTAAAAAGGTATTGCTTGAAAGTAATATTTCTCACATTATTTTAAATTCAGGTTTTAACCAACACTAATCTCTATTATGGTCATTCAATTTTTAACAAATACAATTCAAAGTATTGATTACAACGGTAAATCCCCCTTCGTTCCTCTTCTCCTTGGTTCTCTGCCTGTTGTTTCCTATCTTGTCAGTAAAGTCAAAAGCGCCCAATTAAGTGCGGCAATCAATCAAAAATGGGATGGTGTGACAGCTCAGGTAGGCATGTTGACGAGGTTTGAGAACGATAAAGAGGTCTCAGCTTTTAAAGTGCTAAAATTAGTTGAAGTTGTGGGTTCGTTGATTCACAGGATTCTTTTAGCTGCTTTTACGATTTTCAATCGCAACATGCCTAAGGCAGCAGGGGTAACTCTCTTTATTGCCGGAAATGTTCTTTTAACTCTATTAGATACGCAAAGAACCGGGGCTCCAGTTCTCTCCTTTAATGAAGAGAGTGGTAAAACTTTAGTTCTTTACCTGTAAACAAAAAAAGGTGGACCACCGGTCCACCTTTCGAATTTTGTGCTTAAACTTCTTTTGGAAGGACTCTAAGGATCTCTTTAACGACTTTTGGTGATAAGAGATAGCCGAGGTGCCCCATGTTGGGACAGAGGACATATTCACCATTTTTATTTTCTGGCCTTGCTGAAGATTGGGGATGGATGATTTCATCGCTTGTGCTCGAAAAGTGGACAAAACGGATGCCTTCAGCGTTGTCCAACCTCTTTCTAAGATCTTTTACGAAATCTGAGTCGACCTGCATATCTCTTGCGCATTGGCCAGGAGCAATTTTTGCCAGATGAGTCCCTTCCATGGGAGATCCTAAGGTGATGATGAGGGGAACCTTCGGGTCATCTTCTCCATGGAGCGATGTCGCAGCATGGGTTGCCACTAGCCCACCCATCGAGTGATTAATGAGGGTGATTTCATTTTGCCCAGTTGCATTTTTGATTTCTCTTAGCTTTTGTTGCACTCTTT
>JAGVKY010000131.1 GCA_020050175.1 Parachlamydiales bacterium | reverse complement strand
CTGATAAGGCGATAAGAGATCTTTGGATTCAATCTGTCGTTAATAGATTTTTTGGGATCACGTTAGCTACTGTTGCTTCCGTATTAGTGATTAAATGCCTGGTTTTTTCAAATCCCTTTTTAACCGCTTTGATGCTTGAAATCTCAGCGCTCATTGCTGTTGTCTTTTCACATGATTTAATAGTGATTGGAAATAACCAGCGAGAAGAGACGATAGCTATTGCAGAGATGGTGTATGAAATTGGAAGGCCTGCTGGAAATCCTAACGATGGTTTCCTCGAAGGTTTAGTCAATCAGGGAAAGAAAGTTCTACGAGTTGCATATAAAATGGTCAATGTCGGCGGCATGGTTGGTCAAGAAATCCTGAATAATAGGCCTCATGCGCTAAACAATACCTGGGTGATGGGTCCCCTTTGGAAAATGTTCCACCCTAATGGATAGATTTCTTGTCTAAATTTTTACCAAAAGTTTGAACTTCTCTAACATAGAAAATATAAAATATTTTTTCAAAAGAGAGGAAAATAATGTCAGGTTTAAGTTTTAGTAGATTTATCGATGCTCTAAAAAGAGACGCTCGTCTTGTTGAAGAAGATTCTTGGAGTGGCACTTCAGCTCAATCGAAGGCATTGTTGCTCGATTCCATTAAAGAAAGAGCTTTTGGTTCGATGCTTGGGTCAATTGCTTTAGGTTTTCTTGGGGCGGGGATTATGGCAGCGATTGCTCTAAATCCCCTAACGGCAACGATACTTACCGTTAGTGCTCTTTTTCTGTTTGTATTTGCTCACGACTTTATTGTCTCTGGCTTGAATAAGGGGGATATTGTTGCAAATTTCATGATCATCCAAAATCCTACAAGTGTAACAGAGTTTTTCTGTAGTGGTGGGGCTTTAGTAAGAGCCGCCTTCGGGGAACTTACATCAGAAGAACCTTATACACTCCGTGATACTTGGTTGTTAGGAAAGTTATTTCCAAATAACGAAACTATAACTCCCTTTCTGGGACCGTGAACTTGTTGATGATGATTTTGTCGGGGGGGGCAAAGGGTGCTTCTGGCATAAAGAGCTCGCCTTTGACTTCGACCACTCTGTAGTGGACTTCAGCCTCTCTTAACTTGCTTAAAAGAGGCTCTCTTAACCGATGGACGTCAATATTTCCCCGTGTCACATATTGGGTTTGGCTTCGAGGAGCAACGTCTAAAAGCATAAAAGTCGTGTTATCTCCAATCGACGTCAGGTACATGTTTCTACCCTTCGATGATATGGTCCCCCTCACTCTCATCTCAAAAGGGTTAAAAAATCCAAGCCCGATCCCCTGAAAAACCCTCTTCAAATTTTGATAGTTAAACTTGTGGTTCGGCTTCCAAAAGAGGACGACCCTCCCTTCGGTGGTATTGATGCTAAAGGCGGCAAGGGGAGAAAACTTTTTTAGCTCTTTGTCTAACATATTACCGCACAGCTGATTGCACTGCTGTGGATTATATAAATACCCAACGGCCTGGATCTCCAAAAGGAGGCAAAGAAGCAAATGCATCATAGCCAAACAACCTATCTTATAACCCCGTTGTAGACGACTCCCTTTTCTCCTTCAAGCTTGCAGATGTAGAAGTCGAGTCAAATCACGCGTGTTCATAAATGATAACAGCTGTAGACAAAACTTCATGCCGAAATCTGTGGTTTAAAAATTCTAATTTATTTTACCACAGAGAACGCAGAGGACACAGAGAGGCCTCGCCAATTGGTATTGTATTTTACACGATGAGGCCGTTGTAGATGACCCCTTTTTCGGGTTCGAGGGTGATCAGTTGGCCCTCTTTAAGGACGCGGAGGGCGCCGTCTGCACGGAGCAGGAGGGGTAGGTTGTAACGATCTGCAAGGCGGATGGCTTCGGCTTCAGAGGCATGGTCGTCAAGGAGGTTTTCAAGGACAACAGCTGCCGACTCTTTAACAAAAGGTTCATAATGTTCATCGCAATGGGTCAGTAGGAGTATTTGGTCACGAACCTGAATGGGTTTTTTGGCAGTGGTTGTTTGAAGAATAGTGATTTTCCCTTGAATTCTTCCCTCTCCTCGACCTACACCCCTCACAAGGACATTTCCAATATTTTCTACTAGCATCATGTTGGTTGTACCGGCGGTGCCAAAGGGACGGCCTGCTGTCACAATCACAAGATCGCCATCTTGAGCAATGCCAAGTTCCTTTGCAGCAGCACTTGCCTCTTGGAAAGCTTCAACTAATGTCGTGCAATTGCGATGAACCGGGATCACGCCCCAATTTAGGGCCATCTGATGGTAGCTTTTTTTATTCGGCGTCAAAGCTAAGACGGGCATTGAAGGGCGTAGGCGAGAAATTAGCCTTGCTGTCGAACCCGACAAAGTGAAAACAAAAATCGCCTTCGCTTGAGAGCTGTAAGCTGTATTGACAGTTGCTAGAGTGACGGCAGAAGGGACATCGTGGTAGAGAAGTTTGGCATGGTGATCGAAGAAGCTGCGGAAATCAAAGTCTGCTTCCGCTGCTTCGATAATTTCATGCATCACCTGCACAGTTTTAATCGGGTATTTCCCTACAGCTGTTTCTCCGGAGAGCATCACCGCGCTCGTACTATCGTAGATCGCATTGGCGACATCAGATGTTTCCGCACGTGTTGGACGCGTGTTGGTGATCATTGTCTCTAACATCTGAGTGGCAGTGACGACAGGCTTTCCTGCGATGTAGCACTTCCGAATCATCATCTTTTGAAGACGGGGAACTTGAGAAGGGGGGACCTCGACGCCTAGATCGCCACGTGCGACCATGATCCCATCGGCTGCTTGCAAGATGCTGTCAAAATGTTCGATCCCTTCTTGGTTCTCAATCTTTGCCAAGATGAGGATCTCTCTCTTTTTTTCCTCTTCTAAAAGATGACGAATTCTCAGAACGTGATCGGCCGACCGGATAAAAGAGGCGGCGATGGCATCGATGTCTTGGCTGCATCCAAAACGGATATCAGCTATATCTCTCTCAGTTACAGCGGGTAAATTCAGTTGGACGCCGGGGATGTTGACCCCTTTCCCTGAGGAAATTTCTCCTCCGAGAACCATTTTGACTTTGATCCATCCCTCTCCCTTTTCTATCACTTGTGAAATAAGGTAGCCATTATCAAAAAGGACGGTTGCTCCAACGGGAATATGTGAAATGACCATGCCAGGGATTAAAGAAGCTCTCTCCTTCGTCCCCATAACCTCTTCAACAGTTAATAACCACTCTTGACCATCTTCAAGAGTGATTTTGCCCTCCTCCATTTTGCCTAAGCGGACTTCTGGTCCTTTAGTATCAAGCAAGATGGCAAGGGGAACATTTCTTTCCTCACGAGCATTTTTAAGGTTGTCGATGGTTTGTTTATGCTCTTCATGTGTTCCGTGGCTAAAATTGAGCCTCGCTACGTTCATGCCTGCATCGATGAGACGCAAGATCTCGGGATAGGGACGGACACTTGGTCCCATCGTGCAGATAATCTTTGTTCGAACAGGAATTTTCATGAGGGCCGGGTTAGGAAAAGGGTCGCTGCGACAATGGCTGCAGTCTCAGCTCGCAGAATATAGGGGTGGAGTGAGAGAGGACAACCTCCCAAATCAAAAAGTTGTTTTCTTTCACCATCACTCCATCCTCCTTCTGGTCCTACAGCAAAAATCAATTCCTTGGAAGGGGTAGAAGGGGAGGGGTTTTCTCCGATATCGCCAAAAAATAAGGGGATCGATGGCCGTTTCCATTCTTTTAAGCGGGGTGCTTGCATTATAGCGGGAAGATCGCCACGTCCCGATTGTTTCATCGCCGCAATGGTGAGTTTTTCCAAACGTTGGAGTTGGTTAGGAGTTAAGTGATCGCGTGGGCTTAGATCTCCGGGGAAAAGAAGAAAAATGGCAACGCCTAGTTCTGTCCCTTTTTCAATGGCCCACTCCAAATGAGAAGGGATCGTTAAGGCAAGAGCTAGTGTCATCCTCACTTTAAGAGGCTCAATCGTTTCAACCGTGATAAGATCGATGACAGTTTTTGCTTTCTCGCTGTTTTTAACGACCCCTTTCGCTAAGAGCCCTTTACCATTAACGATTTCGACTTTATCTCCTGCCCGCTTTCGCATCACATGATGAAGGTGGTGAGATTCTTCTCCTTCCAAATGAATGTGGTCGGAAGCCCGAAGAGGTGCATCGATATAGAAACGATCATGAGGCATCGGTAAGGGTCTCTTCAACAATGCGATCAATTGTTTGACTTAGATCAAAACTAGAAGCCATCTCACGGATTTGTAAAGCTTGTGAATGGGTTTTTTTTCCCGTCGAAAAAGCCTTTTTTAAAACGGCGGCAAAGTTATCGGGGTTATCAACATGAGGGACAACAAAGCCAAAAGGTTCTTTTAAGATCTCATAGCCCCCATTTTGCGTCGAAGAGATCACCTTGACACCCATGCCTAGAGCTTCAACTGTTACATTAGCAAAAGGATCGTATAGGGATGGAATGACCACAAAATCAGCCAATTGGTAGTAAGGAAGGATCTCTTTTTGGGGGCCAAAAAAAGTGACGTGCTCTCCTAAACCTAAACGGTCCGCCATTTTCCGGTAAATCCACTCATTGCGGTCACGGCCTACAACAGAAAGGTGCCAATCTTCGCTTTGAAGGAGAGAAAGAGCGTAAAGAAGTTCCTTAAGTCCCTTTCTTCGATATTCATGCCCAATAAAAAGCAGCTGGATAGGGGAGGAGAGGGAAACTTTTTCTTCAAAGCCTTGATTGAAGGGAACTTCAAGTCCTTTCCAATCGATTCCGTTAGGGACAACGATAATTTTTTTTGGGTCGACCTTGTAGTGGTGAAGCACTTCTTGTTTCACCATGTGAGAGTTAACAAAAAGTTTTTTTAAATTAGGATTTTCAAAACCTCTTTTTTCGATCTTCAATAGGAGTTGATGGTAGGGATTGGTGCGAAAAGAGAGCCCCTTCCAAAACCCTTCAAGCTTTTTTCGCCTTTCTAAATAGGCTGCATGGACTCCATTGCCTGCACGGCAATGGGTTTGGTAAGAGTGACGGTCAAAGCCAAAGACAATGGTAGCAGGGTGATGGCTAAGCCATTTTTTTGTTGCTCTTTCAAAAGAGAGGAGATTAAGCAAAGAAATCGAACTTAAAGGGGATATCGTTTGAGACTTTACCCCATCAATCTCCAAATGAAGATCACCAGAAGTTAAAAGTGTGACTTCTCTACCCGTTTTTGCAAACCTCGAGGCTATTAGAGAAGAGGCTTTTTCAAGGCCACCCCCTCTTTTTGCTCCAGGTTTAAGAAGGACGATCGCCATTTTCTACTGTGATTCCCTCAGAGGTGCGTTTGATATCTAAAATCAGAGGTTCTCCTCCCTCTTTGACCAGTCGCATGGTAGAAAGGTAGGTGCGGAAATACTGACGTAGCCTCTCTTCTCTTTCGCTTTCACCCCATTCGACGGAGAGCATATTGTCTTTTAATTCGTTGACGTAACGGTCTTCTAATTCTTGCGAAGCTAAGGCAACAAGATCCCACGGTAGCTCAGCTCGATTAGATTTTTCTGCATCGATGACAATCGCTAGGTGGGGGGCGATAAGATGGGCAAAATGGAGGTCTGTGCCAACAATCGATAGAGGAAGATTGAGATAAGAGATCCCCTCTTTTTGTCCAACAAGTCCTTTTTCCTCTAAGGGGGCCGTCTTAGGGTTCAGAGCAACATCTTGCTCGATGGAGTAGGCAACCAATAGGGGCAAATAGGTGTGGAGGTGAAACGCCTCTTTTTTTAAAAAGACCATCTCCATCTTCGAGGAGTCTGAAGAGTTCATGGGAATATAGCCAGAACCCATCCAAGGAACTTTAATTTTTTTCCAGGCGGGAAGAATGGGCAATAAGACTTTACCCTCTTTAACAGGTAACTTATCTAGCTCTTCCTTGGTGATTTTACTCAAATCAAACTCGAGGGCTATTCCACTTTTTTCCAGCCCCTGCAGCTCATCTTTCGGGCCAGTCAAAGATTGAACCAAGGCACGAGGAGAGATATCCAAGAGGGCGTAACCCTCTGGCGCATCTCCTTTGGGTGGAACCACATAAATAGGGACATCAGCTGTTGTCAAACGACTAAGGCGTATGACAAGATCGGGCTGCGAAACCTCACGGATGTGGCGATTGAGATCAAAATCAGGGTTAAGACTGACAAGATTCTTTTTTGAGATCTCAACAGGCCACTCATCTGGAGCACCATTGGCATCGAGAACAACTTCCAAGTCGCCTGGTTCAATATTTTCAAGGACTTGCCGTGTGCCCGTCAGCGTGAGTTTGACTCTGTTTTGATAGACGCCATTCGGTAAAATCCCGCTGATCACTCTGTCTTGAGGGATGTTTAAAATACGAACAGGAATATTGGGAATTGTTTTTGAAACAACAATGGTTTGATTAACGAAATACCAAACGATAGATGCCAAGACAATCGCGATCAGCTTTTCACGCCAGCGGTAGAAAAACCAATTTTGTTTTATGTTGTCCATGCCTTGACCTTGTCAAAGAGATTCCAGCGCTTTTTCTGCGGCTCTTGCGGTGAAGTGAAAATACTTTTGATAATTCCCTTAAAGCGGTCGGGCTTTATCCCTCTTGTCATGATCCCATCACGTGCGATCGAAACTTTACCCGTCTCCTCAGACACAACAACAGTGAGAGCATCTGTTGTTTGGCTAATGCCAAGACCTGCTCTATGTCGAGTGCCCATCGATTTCGAGACCTGCGATTGGTCGTCAGAAAGGGGTAAAATTGTAGCGGCGCTCAAAATTCGGTCGCCTCGAATGACGACGCCACCGTCATGCAAAGGCGTTGTAGTAGAAAAAATTGTTTCCAACAGCTCTGGGCTGAACTTGGCATCAATCACAACTGAACGGGTCACATATTCTTGCAAGGAATCGTGGTTTTCTAAAACAATTAGGGCACCCACATGCTTTTCGGCAAGGGAATAGACAACCTGCGAAAGAGAATCTAAAAATTTATCATATTCAGAAAAATCTTTGGTTCTTCCTCCCTTCAAGCTCAAACGGGAAAGACCCAGTCGGACTTCGGGTTGGAAAATGATCAGGACGGCGACAGCCGCGACATTGGCCAAGCTCTCCATCAAACGGTGGATTACTTTTAGTTGCAGCCATCCAGACAACAAGTAAAATCCGAAGCAGGCCAAAATCCCCAAGATAACGTCCATCGCTCTCGTGTTCCAAAACATGGAGAGTAGGGCGTAGATGAAGAGGGCGATGAGAAGGATCTCAACTTCGGGGACGAGCAGGGCCCAAATCTTCATTTAATCACATACAAGTTACTGGCGCATTTTGTTAGATCCAACACCTTCTTTTCAAGAAAAAAACAACGCAATAAAAATTTCGTGAGTAAAAAAAAATATAATTTAAAGTTTAACGACCTTTCTAGAGGGGATTTTATGGTTAGACCAGTTGATCGAGAAAGGGGGGGTTGAATATCGGCTTAAAAGCTGGAGGAAAATTGGGGAAGGAGAATATGAATTAGGAGAAAAATGGAGCGATAGGATGGATGTCGAGGTGCTCGCACGGGTGCAGTTTGCTGTTACCATTATGTTTCACTATATTTATCCCCCCTTGAGTATCGGTCTTGGTCTCCTAATGGTGTTTTATGAGGGGATTTATCTTTGGACAAAAGATGAACTCTATCTAAGAATGACCAAATTCTGGACGAAGATTTTTGCTTTGACGTTTGCGATTGGAGTGGCAACTGGCATTGTGATGGAGTTTGAATTTGGGACAAACTGGTCGACCTACTCTAGATATGTTGGAGACGTTTTTGGTTCTGCATTGGCTGCAGAAGGGATTTTTGCCTTTTTCTTAGAGTCAGGATTTTTAGCTTTGCTTCTCTTTGGGTGGAATAGGATCGGTCCCAAATTGCATTATTTTGCGACCGTTATGGTCTGCTTTGGTGCCCATTTCAGTGCGGTTTGGATTGTTGTGGCTAATTCTTGGATGCAAACACCTGCCGGCTTTGAGATCGAAGGAGAGGGAATTCATGCCAGAGCGATCATCACTGATTTCTGGGCCATGGTGTTTAATCCTTCCTCTATGGATCGTTTGATCCATGTCATTTTAGGATGCTGGCTTGCCGGGGCCTTTTTGGTGATCAGCATCTCTGCCTATTATCTTTTAAAAAAGAGGGATCAAGCATTTGCTCTTACGAGTTTAAAAGTTGCGTTGCCTTTTGCTTTGATCACCTGTGGGTTGCAGTTAATTTCAGGAGATAGAAGTGGACGTGTTGTTGCCGATCATCAACCATTAAAGCTGGCAGCCTTGGAAGGGAAATTCAAAACAGAAAAAAGTGCCCCTCTTACCCTTTTTGGGATTGTTAACACCAAGGAAAAGAGGGTCGATTATGCTCTTGAGGTGCCTTGGCTTTTAAGTTTTCTCTCGTACCATGACTTCAATGCTGAAGTTAAAGGACTTGAAGCCTTTCCAGAGAAAGATTGGCCAAAGACAGCAGCTGTTTTCCAAATCTACCGTTTGATGCTAGCGATGTGGGGTTTAATGGTTTTTTTTAGTGCGGCTGGCTATTACCTTTATCGAAAGGGGACTTTGGAAAAAAGCCGCTTGATTTTGATAGGCCTTGTCACCTCTGTCCTTTTCCCCCAATTAGCAAATCAAGCAGGTTGGGTGTCAGCCGAAATGGGACGCTATCCTTGGGTTGTTTATGATCTTCTTCGCATCTCTGATGGTCTTTCCAAAAAAGTCACTGCTAGCCAGGTATTAGGCTCTTTGATCATGTTTTCTGTTGTCTACTTATTTCTCTTTTTAGTCTTTCTTTACATGTTAGATAAAAAAATTCGCCATGGTCCTGAGCAGCAAAAAATGGATATCCCCTACCACAACCAAGAAAAAGCGATAAAGGAATTAACGTGACTCTCCCTGATTATCAATTTATTTGGTTCTCCATCTTCGTCATTCTGATCACTGGTTATGCCATCCTAGATGGTTTTGACCTAGGAGTTGGGATCCTTCATCTTCTTTCCAAAAGGGATGAAGAGAGAAGATTGATGCTAAACTCCATCGGTCCAGTCTGGGATGGGAACGAAGTTTGGCTTGTTACGGCTGGAGGCGCTCTCTTTGCCGGATTTCCGCCGATTTACGCCACCCTCTGCTCCGGTTTTTACACTCTAACCATGGCCCTTTTGGGAGCCTTGATTTTTCGGGCTGTTGCTATCGAAGTGAGAAGTAAATCAACCAACCTTTTATGGCGATGGATGTGGGATATTCTCTTTGCTTTGGCATCCCTTTTAATCGCGTTTATTTTGGGTCTTGCTTTAGGCAATCTTATCCATGGCGTGCCTCTAGATGAAGAAGGGGAGTTTAGCGGCCACCTGGGCCATATTTTTCACTTCTATCCTATTTTGGTCGGGCTTCTATCGACAGCTCTTGTGACCATGCATGGATCGATTTATCTCATGATGAAGACCGAAGGGGAGTTCCATGAGAAGATGAGAAAATTTGTAAACCCCTCCATCATTTCGTTTATCATTCTCTATGGGATCACAACGATGGCAACCTTGATCTATTTGCCTCATATGATCGAAAGTTTCCGAGAGCGGCCTATTTTCTTTCTTGTAGCCCTCCTTAACATGCTGGCTATTGCAAACATCCCGCGGGAAATTTATTTAGGAAGAGATTGGCGCGCCTTTATCAGCTCATCAGTCAATATCATTTGCCTAATGGCTATCTACGGAATAGGCACCTATCCTAACGTGATCAGAGACCTCCTAAACCCTCACGAGCATAGCCTAACGATCTATAACAGCTCCTCATCCGAAACAACTTTGCAAATCCTCCTCATCATAGCTCTGATCGGAGTGCCGATGGTAGCCGCCTACACCATCGGCGTCTATTGGATTTTTAGAGGAAAAGTTCACTTGGACGAACATTCTTACTAATGTGACTTAGTCAACCATTCGATAGTAGGTGTTAGTTCAGCGTTTGTTAGGCCTGTATCTCGCTTCAGTTGGTCGATGATTTCTTTCCATAGTCTTTAAAATTCTTTGATGAATAGCAACACTTCATCATCCCTTTTTTCGGAAAGAGCTCTAGGAAAGTTAGCCTCTAAACGAAAACAACCTCACCTCAAGTGAAAAGAGGTCGGAGAGCATTGCCACCGCCCAGTTTATCTCGGAAACTCACAATACTCATAGCGTAAAAATCGTTTGATGTTTCTTTGATTTGAACAATAGCTTTTAGTAAGGCTGCATAAAGAAGAGAGGGTCTGTCACCGTCTCCTGACTTGCTTTTGAAAAGTTGATGATTCGAGTCGACATTTTACTCTCGTTATCATGGCGAGAGTCTATCAGTTTTTTTTGTTAGTTTTGTAGAGGTAGAGAAGGTTAGAGAAAACCTCTTCATCGGTCCAAGAGGAGCCTAGAGGGAGGTCGGGACGGATAGCTCCATGAAAATCGGAACCTCCTGTGATGATCCAATCTCTTTTTTTTCCATGTTTTATATAGATCGAGTTTTGTTCGAAGCCCATTTTAGCGTAGCTTCCTTCGATCCCATCAAAGGGCAATTTAAACAAGTTTTCTAACTTATTTTTTTGAGGAAAGAGGTGAGGGTGGGCAATGATCGCCACCCCTTTTGCCTGGTGAATTTTATCAATGATCTCTTCTGCTGTTGGAGAAGGAGCGGGGACAAAACATTTTCCTTTTTCACCTAGATAGATTCTAAAAGCCTCTTGTCTTGAGGAGACAAAACCTCTTCTAACAAGAGCTTCTGCTAAGTGAGGACGCCCAATCGTGGTTCCAATTTTAGGGATCTCTTCGCGAGAGATGAATATGCCATGCTTTTTTAAAAGTTGAATGATGGCTTCGATGCGCTCTTCTCTTTTTTTCTTTTGGCTCTCAGTGTGCTCCTTAAGGGCCTGATTTTCAGGGTCAAAAGCATACGCCAAGATATGAAGAGAGATATCTCCCCATCGAGAAGAAAATTCGGCTCCAGAAAAAACAGGGAGAGAAACAAGAGAGGCTGCAGCCTCTAAATCTTTCAAACCATCAAACGTATCATGGTCAGTGAGGGCAAGTCCGTCTAATCCTAGTTCCTTAGCCAAGGCGACAAGTTCTTCAGGGGTATAGGAGCCGTCGGAATAGGTGCTGTGACAGTGGAGGTCTGCTCTAAATGGAATAAGGGACAATTCGGATCTCTTTTTCTAGATGGAGCTCTTTTTCTGCCCACATCTTTTCTTCGATGAGTTGGATAAGGGCAAAAACGTCTCTCGCTGTTCCCTCGTTTGGATTGGTGATAAAATTTCCATGGAGAGGGGAAATATGGGCTCCACCCATTTTCATCCCTTTCAATCCAAGCTCTTCAATCAATTTTCCGCATGATATTCCCATAGGATTTCTAAAGATGCAACCAAGGGATGGTTCATGGTAGGGTTGCTTACGGCGCCTCTCTTCAAAAACTGCCAACTGCCTCCCTCTTGCCTCGGGATCATTTGTTAAAGCAAAGGTTGCTTCAAGGATCACCCCTTTCATCTCTTGAAAAGGAGAGCGTCGGTAGGAAAAAGTGAGATCTTCTCTTTTAAAGGTTTCAATTTCACCGGTTTCATGTAGGTAAACAATTTCTTCAAGTGAATCGGAAATCTCCGATTGAGAGGCCCCCGCATTCATTGTGAGTGCGCCCCCAATGCTTCCTGGAATACCGAGTGACCATTCCAGTCCTCCCCAGCCTTTGGTGGTTGTTTTCATTGAAAGGAGGGGTAGGGATGTACCGGAAGCCACGCGAAACCGGCCAGGAGTAATTTCTGAGATGGAGCTATAGCGGTTGATAATGGCTAAGCCATCAAACCCTCGATCATCAAAGAGTGTATTAGACCCTCTTCCAACAACTGCATAAGGAATTTTTTCAGAAGTTGCCAAAAGAAGGGCGTGGGCAAGATCCTCCTTGGAGTGGGCTTCAACTAAAAAGCGGGCAGGACCCCCGATCTTTATCGTTGAGTACTCTCTAAGCGAGATCTTCTCCTTGAGGGAGAGGCTCGTTTTCTCTTTCTTGATCTTTAAGTTCTTCACTTGTTGCAACGATCGCCTGATGATCTATAGGTTTACCGATACTTTCTTTATATAGACTATCGAGGATCGCGTTGACAAATGAACTTGATGCCGGGGTCGAAAATTTCGTCGCCAACCTGACCGCTTCCGATATGCCAACCTTAGGAGGGATGTCTGCATCATAAAGAATTTCATAAGCGCCAAGGCGAAGAATGTTTTTCTCCAGCAGGTGGATCTTAGCAAAATCGTAAGAGGTTGAAATCCTGTTGATAATCAGGTCGATCGTGGGAAGGTATTCCAAGATCTTTTCCAGGCGTTCTTCTGCTTCTTTCACCGATTTTTTAGTGACTTTGAGCTCGGCCTGGATGAGCTCTTCGAGTTCTTCTGGAGATGAAGAAGTTACATCCTGGCTATAAAGAAGTAGGAGAAGGATCTCCCGCGCTTTTTTTTGGGGAAGTGTCATGATAATTTAAAATGATTCTCGATGGAGTCTATCTGAAATCCAAACTAATTTTCACTACCTTTTTCCTTATTGTTTGTGATATACGAAATTGGCATGACGAATGAAGCGAAAAATTTAGGTGAGTTACTCAAGAGGCGCCGGCAGGAACTCAACCTATCCCTTAAAGAAGCCGAAAACGCCACTTCTATCCGGATCCACTATTTGCAATCGGTGGAGGATGGGAAACCGGAAAACCTCATCTCTCCTATTTATTCCGAAGGATTTGTCAAACAATATGCGACTTATCTCGGCTTGGACGGGGAAAAAATCATCAAAGAAAATCCTCAGGTTTTTAAAAGAGGAATCAAGCAAGAATTTGATTATGGGATTGGGACTTTAGAGGTTAGGGATAACCCTGGCACCTCTGTTAAGTGGCTTCCAAATGGGCTTTGGGTTGCTCTTATTGCAGCTCTTGTTTTTGGCGGCTGGTACCTCGGCAAGTTTTTTGGAATCTTCTAATGAATCGTCTCCTTGTTTACTTCGTCATTGCTCTTTTTATTGTTTCGGTAGGTTGGCTTTTATCCCGATCGTTGATTCCTGATAGTCCTGCCGTATCAACCACACCCAAAGTTGCTGGTACCGAGTCATGGGTTTCTTACACCTCACCGAGCCAGCTTTGGTCTAGCGCATTTCCTTCAGAACCTAAATATTCGACTGAAATCTTTAGAGACGATCTCGGTCTGCCTGAGGTTTCTTTAGAGGGTGCAGATGTTGAGGGCGGAGGGGAAATTTATTTTGTCCGCCTTTATCACTACCATGAGCTTCCACCGGATGAAATAAAGACTTTTCTTGACGGCGCACTGACTGCTTGGAAAAAGAAGTTCCCTACACTGGTTCTTTCTGGAGTCGAAAAAGGGGAATTTAAAGGAAAAGAATCACTTGTCTTTTCTCTCCTCGACAAGAATTTAGATCTTGAAGGGACTGTTATAAAAAACGGTTTTGATTATTACATCGTCGGATGGGTAGGCCCTGCAAGTCCTAATCAAAGAAATAACCCTAACTTTCAGAAATTTTTGAACTCGTTTAATTTAATTACAGAATGAGATTGCCTCATCGTCTGCAAGAGGCCATTGATAAAGAACTTGAAAGTCAAAAGAGGGTCAGTCTTTCTACTGCTCGAGATGATTTAACTTCGCGGTATCGAGGGGTAAAAAAGGGGGAGTCCTTTATCACCAAAGACTCTCATCGGCTTGCCTACTTGTCAGCCCGTTTTCCTGCAACATTTGCTGCAGTTTCGAAAGTTTTATTTGAAATTACGCGCCGTTTTCCCTCCTTTGACTGTCAGAGTCTCCTCGATTTAGGTTCGGGTCCTGGGACAGCGATTTTTGCAGCGCTTGAGGCCTTTCCTCGGATTAAAAAAATTACTGCCTTCGAAAAAGATAAAGCTTTGACGACGATAGGGAGTCGTTTATCAGACTATTCCATCGATTGGCAAAATATCGATCTCGAAAAAGTCGAAGCCCTCCCTCCGCATGATCTCATTCTCTTTTCCTACTCCGTAGGAGAACTTTCGGAGAAAGGTCGGGACAGAATCATTCAATTGGCTTCAGCCTCGGCAAAAATGGTCGTTGTGATTGAACCAGGGACGCCAGCTGGCTTTGAACGGATTCGAAAGGTCCGAGCAGACCTTATCTCTCTTGGCAACGAAATGGTAGCCCCTTGTCCTCATACGCTTGCCTGTCCCATGCCAAAAGATGATTGGTGTCATTTTGCCGTTCGCTTAGAGCGAAGCTCTCTCCATCGCCAGATCAAACAAGCCTCGCTCAACTACGAAGACGAAAAATTCACTTATGTCGCTGTCACAAAGCAAGCGATTCCTATGCCAGAATCTCGCATCCTTCGCCATCCCCAAAAGCGATCGGGTCACATCAATCTTAGCCTCTGCACCAAATCAAACGGCCTTCAGGAACGCACAGTCTCCAAACGCACCCCCGAGCTCTACAAGGTGGCAAAAGACCTCGAGTGGGGAGATATCTTTACTCCATGAGAAAAGCTTGACTCCAATGAGTCGCTTGAATGCCTTCGTAGAGCGGAATAGTTTGTTCTTGCAATGAGAGTAGGCGAGCAGTGTCCACTTTAAAGTCTTTTT
>JAGVKY010000057.1 GCA_020050175.1 Parachlamydiales bacterium | reverse complement strand
TTGCCGAGCTACTTCCTGATCACTGGGCAACCTCTAAACAAATCTAAGCTTGTAATGGTTGAATCTAAGTCAACCTGTGCTTCAGCTGACGCTTACGTTCTATTCGATCTTTTGGAAAGCCTTGGCATTCAATTTGATAAAACGAAAAAAGTCCGATGTTGGTTAAATCTTTCTGCAATAGTATTTATAACAGGAATGCTTTTCCAAGTTTTCACATAATTTTAGTGTTGGCCATTTTATCTAATCTGATGACCATGTCTTGCCCATTGGAATGTGAGTAATTTTAATGAAAGAGGGCATCTGTGATGCCCTCTTTCATTTAGAAGTACTGGTTAAGGGTAAAGGCAAGGCTGATGTTGTATTTGCTGTAGGGGTCTTGGTAGAAGACGATTTCTTTGATGCCAAGGTCAGTTTTTGGGCATACGCGAAAGTTGATACCAAAAAGAAACTGGCAGGCAAAATTGGTGCAGGAGCGGTGGAAGCGGGGGAAATGTCTGTGATCTACATGGATATTTGTACTAGCAGAACCCAATCCCAATCCTACGAAAGGAGTTAGGCGTCCTATGGGAGCTTCAAAGTACAAGTTGAACATCCCAGAATAAATATTATGACGCTCTATTTGGCATCTAAAATAGAGTTCGCTTTGTCTGTAGGCAAATTCCCCCTCAATACGGAAAAGTCTAGGAAATTTATACCCTAGGCATACACCACCCATAAAAAATGGATGATAGACTTGGGTAAATCGATCGAAGTCGAGGCAAGTTTCGTCAATTCCACCAAATAGGCCTATATAGGGACCATAGCAAGGTAAGGGTTCAAAACAGCATACAACTGGTCCCTCATATGGCACTGGTTCGCAGCAATCTGCAGGGGGCCTTTCGCAGGGTGTAGGTTCGCAATCACATTCAGGTGGTCTTTGGCAACGACATTCGGGAGGCCTTTCGCAAGGCATTCTCCTGCAAGGACATTCCATCGGGTAGACTTCAATGAATTCAACATATTCTGGAAAACAGTATCCACAGTGGCTTGTCAGGCTTGTCTGTGCACTCAGAATTAATAATAAAACAAGATGAGTAATTGCTTTATGCATGGAAGAATTCTCCTAAAACGATATCAACTACTTTTTAAGACAAATTTATAAAATGAAATTTTTGTCTTTTTTATTTTTTCGAAGAAGGAGTGTTTTATAATTTGTTATTTTAGTCAACCGAAGAGCGGTTGATTTAGAATGGCTAAATTTTGAAAGCAGAAGCAGTGTTAAACCATCCTTTTGAAAGGGTGTAATCTTTCAAATATTCAAAAGCTTTAGAATTGAGAAGGGCGATTTCATAAGTCGGTTCGAGCCTGTAAATCTCTCTAGAGTACTTAGCGATGAGTTCATAATTTTGTTTTTCAAAAGCTAATTTACATAAGAGGCATTTTCCCTCTTTTAGCATTTGATAATCTGATTTTAAAAGAAGCTCATAGGCCTTTTCTGTTTCTTTTTCTTCGACATAGATTTTTGCCAATGATTCAATGGCAAGATGCTTGTATTGAGGGTCTTTTGACTTAATGAGCTTACTGAGAATTGTTTTTGCCTCTTCGACTTCCTGATTCTTGATGGCCTCTATGCTCTTCATATATAGAGCAAAAGGGTTATCTCCAGCAGAGGAGTCTTTCATTTTTTGAAGTTCAAGATAGTTTTGGAAAGCAAAGATACAGATCAACCCGCCGAAATAGAGTTCACCCGTATAAAAAAGGTAGGGTGCAACTATGCCGACAGAAATCAACCCGAGTATAATCGTAAACTTGCGTCCGTTTTCCCCAAATTTTCTTTCCATGAAATAGCGAGCAAGGTGCCCACCATCAAGGGGTAAAAGAGGGATTAAATTGAGCAAGACCATCAAAGTGTTTAATCGATAGCAAACAAATAAAATATATTCCATGAATAGTTGATGAACAAAAACCTCAGAGTTATATAAATAGTAAGAAATAAAAATAAGGAGGCTTTGAAATAGAGGCCCATTCAGAGTGATGAAGAACTCTTGCTTAGGAGTGATGCCATATCCGCTGTACTTGGCATTTCCACCAAAACTCTCCAGAGTGATCACAGCTCTCGATCCAAAATACATGGCGGTCAAGGCATGCCCATACTCATGAACTAAAACACTGAAGACTAACACCCCTCCATAAACAATAGACCAAATCGACGGATCCACTAGGGCATCTGTAAAAAACAACAAAAAAACCCAAAAAGAAGGAGTAATCTGCACAGGCACATTTAAAAAATTAAAATTCACTTTTCCTCCAATTCATTTTCAAAGCGCAAACTCATTTAAGATTTTTCTAGTTCAAGGAAGTCTTTAAATAATTTATCGTTACCTTTTTCGATGTTTTTAAGGAAAAAAAATTTCATAAAAGGTGCAAACAAACTAACTACAGTGCATTTCAAAATAATGGTGGACGTTTTGTTCGATGTTTCTTTGAACAAAATGGAAGACTTTTGTGTAAAAAAAGGGACTTTAACAGCTGTGCAAATTTCTTGATGCTCAACAAGTTTTGTTACAAGAACTTTAGCAAAAATATTTTTATCTTTAATTTTTGCTTGAATTTCAGAGCCTTCGTTTAAGGCCCCTTCGCATAGGAAATGATCAAATCTGTCATCCCAACGCTTCCAATTATTTAGATCATTATAAAATTCCCAGATTTTTTGTATTGGAGCTTTTACCTCTAAAGAAGTTTCATGATGCCATTTGAACATGTGTTATTTACCTCAAATATTTTGTTATGTAGAAGGCTGCGGTTTTTCATACTTAGTTTGATAAAAAGTTAAGCCGAAGTCGCCATTTTCAGGTTTGCTATAACAAAGCACATTGAACTTTCTGTCAAAAAAATCATTTTCCAGCTTGGTTTGCCATATTTTTGCTATCGATTCGGAGAGTGATTTTGCTTTTTCTTCTTCGGCATCGTCATTTTCAAAATAGGGGCTAATTAAAACTAAATTTATCCAATATTCAACGTTTTCTTTTCTTTTTTCCAGTTCTTCAAATTTTTCCAGTTCGAATTCTTCTTTCAAAAAGACACGATCTTTATGCATGACAAACTCTGGCCAAAACAAATTTAAGAAGGCAAAAAGTATATCTGGGTTTACTTCTTTAATTTTTAAAACATGAAAAATATAATCGTAACTCGAAAAATGATTTTCTTTATTTAGTTTTTTCCATCTTTCAATTTCAGTTTGAAAAGGTTTTTTCACTTTATAGACCTTTTCTCGATTCCCAAAAAATGTATCCTTCACTATCGTAAGCACCCAAAATAATTAAATCAGATTTTGTGCAAATGTCCTTGATATCTTCACAAGTTAACGTTTTGCTTGCGATATTGATGTCAGCATGTGTGAGTATGCATAAGGAATGCCAAAAGGAATTTGAAGCTTTTAAGCATTCTTTAATTTGATTGGTGGATGCTTGCTTAGGTTTTATAAAGTAGTAGATCTCTTCATCATAAAAGATCTCAAAAAGTTGCAATATTTCAGCTTTAAATTTGTCTGCAGGAGAGCGTAATGTATCGTCAAAAATACATTGTAATCGATGCTTCGTGGTTTCTTCGAGAATAAACTCAGCGACTTCATCTCGAATAGTAGGGATTTGAGAAGACGAAGTTTTTTCTGAAATTTGGACTTGCAAAGTATGATGTTGCTTCAGGATGCCGCCATGTTCGAATTCGTAAATTTTATTTGTATTAGCATTGTCCGGTAACAATGTAAAAAAACTGCCCTCTTCAAAATTTGCAAATTCTAATAATTTTGAAGACAATATGTTTGTATTGTCTAGATTTTCCTGGAAATACTTAAGGGTACGAGAGAAATCGAGCGCATGTTTTTTTAATTTTTTCATATGATTGTTTTTGGTTCAGCTGTGCCATCGATATTTAGTCTCCAACCATTTGGAAAATTAGGGCCTTCATAATCCCAGTGGGGTTTTATTGGAGGAGGATGCCTTAAATCGGGATGCAAACTCTCACCTGTAGTTGGATTATACCAGCTTCCTTTACCACTTGTAGGATTCCCTTTTCCTCTCCATTCGAATCCTTCTCCAGGACATTTTGTTGGATCATTCCCTAGCTCAGTTCCATCGTATGGCGGTACATCGACACTTTCATTTGTTTTCCATAGAGATGAACATAGAGAATCGCAGCTGGCTTGCTGATAGGCTCTAGTGTTGAAGTTAAGGTCTTTACTTTGGTCAGTGGCGTAATAGTAGCCGTGTGACATCAGAGCTATACCAGCGGGAGCTTGGACACTAAATGCAACAGTATAACCACCGAATGTCGCTATTTCTAGGGCGCAACCTGTAGCAAGGATGGTGCCTCCTGCTATGATTTCTCCGATTCCAATTAAAAAACCGACAAGGCTTCTCCCATTAGGATCGTAGTATTTAAATGGGTTATTCAAAGCGTATTGGTACAGATTGTAGCTATCAAGAAAGTTTTCTGGGTCGGGGGTGAGCCAGCGGCCGAGGGTCGGGTTGTAGTAACGGTGGCCGAAGTAGAAGAGGTTGAGTTCGGGGTCGAAGCGTTTTTGGGAGAATGTCCAGGGGGTTGGGGAAGGTTGGGAAATCTCGCCAAAGGAGGTGTATTCGGTTGAATGGAGTGTTTTGGAGGAGGGGTCGATCAGGTGCGTGATGTTGTTCTGGATGTCGAGGAGAGGGGCATAGAGAGTGTCGTTAAGCTCGATGGCGACTGTTTCGTTGCCGATAACTCGGAATTGTTTCGTTTTTCCAAAGGTGCCTATTTCTGTTTCGCCATCGTAGAGATAGTTTTCAACGGAGGCGTCGGGATAAGTTTTGCTTAACCTACGCCCTAAGGGATCATAGGAGAAAGTGATGTCATTAGCTCGGATGAGGCGATTGAGGTCGTCGTAATGATAATTGTTCGTGTCGTCAGCAAGTTGGTTGCCGTTGGCATCGTAGGGGAATTGTGAGAGTTGGTCTTTTTCGTTGATTGAATAGGAGATTTGGTTTTTGAAAAGGCGATTTTCGTTTGAGTCGTAAGCGTAGGAATAGTGGGGTTCGTGAGTGAGGCGAGAGAGAGGGTCGTAGGAGAAGTGTTTACGATTTTGTTGGGTGAGATTGTCAGTTGAGTCGTAGGTCAGATATTCAGAGTGATAGGGGCTTTTAGAGGCAATTTTTCTCCCTTTTGTGTCGTAGGTGTGGTTGAGGCTGCCCAGTTGTTGGATAAGGCTTTCTGAAGTGGTTTGCCCTGATAGGTTGTAATCGTTGTAGCTATGGCTATAAAGAAGGGTGTCATTTACGTGACGAGAGACTTTTCTTAGGTAGAGAGGATCGTAGTCGTAGGTGATGACATTTTGATCAATTGTGAGTGATAGAGGGCGGTCGAAGCTGTCGTAGGTTTTAATGATGGTTGAACCTTGCGGAAGGGTCTCTTCTAGAACGTTGCCAAAAGGATCGACCTCCCTTTTGATTTCGATTACTAGCTTTTCGTCTTTAGCTGAAAGTAAGTGGCCTAGGCGATTGTGTAGGAAGGTGTGGTGAAGATGGTTCGATTTTATCTCTTGAAGATGACCTAAGTTGGAATAGGAATATTTTAAGACGGTCCCGTCGGGCTTTGTCTCTTGGATTTTATGACCATTGGGAGAGTAAAGGTAAGAGGTTGTTTGATTACCGCGAGTGACTGAGGCTAGTTGATCTCTTTTGGTGTAAGTAAATGTAGTAGAACGATTGAGAAAGGTGTCTTTATGTTCTATGAGATTTCCCGAAGGATCATAGGATTGCTCATAAGTCAGGAGATCAGAGATTTCTTTTTTGATGAGTCTGTCATGAGGGTCAAAGGTTTCCTTAGTGACGACTCCAAGTGGGTCGGTGGTAATTTTTGTGAGATGATCAATCTCATGATAAGAAATAGTGGTGATGTTGCTTAAGGGATCGGTGACTTGAGTTAAGCGATTAAAAGGGTCATAGGCAAACAGTTCTATTCCGCCAGTACCATGTTTGATGGAGGTGAGATTTCCTGCCGAATCGTAGGTGTAGGCGATTTTGTAGAGATCACTTTTATTAACTTCGAGGACACGATCTAAGAAATCTTTTTCGTATTTCGTGACTAAGTCATCTTGTTGAATAAAAGAAAGCCTTCCTAAGGCATCGTAAGAATATTTTATCGCTCTCCCACACCGTTCTTCCCCGATTTTTTGACCAATTTTGTTATAGGAGTAGTTTATGGCGTGCCCTTCTTTGTCAGTTTCTTGAATCAAATTGAAAGGATCGTAAGTAAAGCGTTCTTCCGTTAGAGATGTTTTTTTAGAAACAAGTCGGTCCAAAACATCGTAGGCATAGAATGTTTTAAAACCCTCTCCATCCGTATAACATTTGAGCTTTCCAGAAGGTGTATACGCAAAGAGCTCTCTGCTTTTATCTGGATGAATAATTTTAGTGGGAGAGCCGTAGATGTTGTAAAAGTATTTTGTTATATTTCCATTCGGATCTGTTTTTTCAATTTCTCTGCCAAAAATATCGTAGCTGGAAGATGTCACCGACTCTAAATAAGATGTTTGAATGGGCTTGTCATAGAGTGGATGATAAGTATAGAGAGTAGAATGGCCAAAAGGGTTCTTCTTTTGGATGAGGTGGTCGTTAATGTCGTAGAGATATTGAGTTAGGCGATTTTCGGCCTGCAGAGTTCGGAGGCGCCCCTTCATATCATAAGTCATCTCTTGATGAAGAGTCGGAGAGGTGATGGAGGTGCAATAGCCTTTAGGGGTGTAAGTGTAGGTTGTTTTATTCCCTAATGGATCAGTTTCGGAAAGTAAATCGCCTCTTTCGTTAAATTCACGATAAATAGTGTAAGCATAAAGTCCAGTGGGATCATAAATGTCTTCTTTAGTGACATTGCCATACCGGTCGTAGGATAGGTGGGTTTTTTTAGTGGGTTCCTCAATCCATTCAGGCAGATGGAGAAAAGGTCCTTTTTGTCTAAGTGTGTAACGAGTGATTAGGTCATAATTCCCCCCTTTGACCTCTTTTTTGATGAGATGATGACAATCGTCATAGGTGTAAATCTCTGTCATGAGATCGTTGATGACCCTTTTAGTCAAAAGATTGGTCGACGGAAGATATTTGTAGGTTGTGATTTTCCCCTCTTCTTCTTCTCTTAAGAGGAGATGGAGGCCATCATCTGAAAATACTCTCTTAATCTCTCTTCTCTCATCGTCGGGACCCACAAAAATTTCAACAACAGGGTTGCCAAACCGGTCATAATTGTAAATTTTTTTGGAGAGGATTTTGTGGTCTCCATCAAGGAGTTTGATACTTTTTAGCCACTGATTATCAGTCCATTCAAATTGCTTCTCTTTTTGAAGTTTCCCTTCGTAAAAAGTTTGGATAGAAGTGATTACAAGTTGTTTGGAAAAATGATAGAGTGTTTTTGTTCCATCCACATTTTTAACAACTGTTGTTCCCCCTTTCTTGCCTGGAATTGGACTTTCGTAATCTAGAAAATAAAGGGGCTTAGAAGTTCCTTCGTGAGGAAAAGAGAGAACATCAATTTTCGCATTCAATAGATCGTAGGCGGCATAGCTGCATCTAAAAACACGATGCGCCCCATTTTGATGGGTAAGGTGGCAACGGTCGTTATATTCTAAAACTTCAGAAGGGTAGAAAGGAGAATTTACGTGGGTCAAAAAAGGATCGAAAGTATAAGTAGCTTTCAATCCAGTAGAAGTTAGGTAGTTTCCATTCAGACTCTTTTTTATCGTAGCGTAAACATATCTTTCCTTGGGGTCAGTGCCTTGGATCAGCAAACAGTCTGCTCGGCACCGATATCTGATGATTTTACCGCTCGGGAGAATCTCTTTTTCTAATTGATAGGTCGAATCCTTGAGTCGATCATAATGGCAAAGTGTTCCATTCGGAGTTTGGACAATCACCTTGTCATTTTTTTGGGTAATTTTGGTGTTCCTGGGGTCAAAACGACCGCTCGGTTCATCGCCCGAAAGGTTAGTGATGCCGTAAGGAGATTCTGCCAGGGTTGTTTTTCCATCTTTGATCGAAAAATGGTAGGAATTCCCCAGTCGATCGTTTAAGAAAACATGATCTTTTACCAGTGTGAGAAACTGATGAGGAAAAGAGACCCATCCCCCCTGAATGAGGGAGCGAGCAGAGGAGGGATACAAAATATAATCTAGGAAAGGGTCAAGGCCGATGAGATTCGGCAACCCATGAGGAATAAACACTCTGGAGAGAGTGACCTCTTGAGCTCCTTTAGCCACTAGATCCGTTTGTCTAAGAGAGACCTGTCCATTGAGTGGATTAACGACTCCGCCGATTAAAAGATCGGTTCTGAAGGAGGCGATTTCGAAGGGTGTTGGAGAGTGGGGATTTTCTTCGGAGAATCCAAAGGAAATAACCAAACAAAGGAGAAGGACAAAGCGCACGAAAAACCTGCGGTTTTCAATGTATTCTATCCAGCAGCTCTTTTAGCGCACAGACGTTTAAACTAATTATGAGCTTGGATTGATCTAGGCCGTTGATGGCGTGAGGTTCCTGGAAAATTGAAATCTTTTCCTTGAAAGGCTATGGTTAAATCTCTTTAACAGCGCTCCCATCTGATGATCGATAATTCTGAATCTAAAGCGTTTGTCCAGGTTTTTGAGATTCCTCCTTATCGATTGGGTAAGCTTTCTGGTCTGACTTTTGGAGTTAAAGATCTCATCGATATCGAAGGTTACAAGACGGGCGGGGGTAATCCCACTTGGGAAAATAGCCACCCCCCTGCTACTTGTCATGCCATTTGCGTTGAGCAGCTTTTATCCCATGGTGCCATCTGCAAAGGGAAAACCACGCTCGACGAATTGGCCTATAGCCTGCTAGGGGAAAACTTCTTTTATGGAACTCCACTCAATCCAAAAGCTCCTGATCGCGTTCCTGGTGGATCTTCAAGCGGCTCTGCTTCCGCTGTTGCCTGTGGGCAGGTCGACTTTGCCTTAGGTACAGATACAGGAGGATCGGTTCGAGTGCCTGCGAATAATTGCGGTATTGTCGGTTTTCGCCCCTCACATGGTCGAATTTCCTTGGCAGGTGTGGTCCCATTCGCCCCTAGTTTTGACACAGTGGGTATCTTTGCAAAAACAGAAAAAATTTGTGCAGACGTGGCGAGGGTGCTTCTGGCCAACGAGAAAAAAAGAGGAGCTCTCAAAGAGGTGTTGATTCTGAGAGATGCCTTTGCCATGTCAGATAAGGAGGTTCAAGCAGCCCTTGAGCCAGTATTAAAACAGATTCGGCAAAGGTATCCATGTAGAGAAGTTGTATTAGAAGAAATCTTCGGCCAGGGTGTTACATTCGAGACACTTCGTAAGATTTATCGCACTTTGCAGTGGGCTGAAGTCTGGAGCAGCCTGGGTGCGTGGATCGAGGATGTCCGTCCTTCTTTTGGTTCATTGATTGCTGCTAATTTCGAGTCGGCTAAGAAATGCGATCGCACGCAAATTGCAGATGCCATTCAAAAGCGTGAGGAAATCAAAAATAAATTTAATACCTTCTTAGGGGAAAGCTCTTTACTCTGTCTTCCTACCAGGGCTTTACTGGCTCCAAAAAAAGGTTCGGTGTCTATTCACAGTCCTGGCAATCACACATCCACACCCAGTTTTACACCGCTCGCAGGGCTTGCCTCTTCGCCCGAGCTTACTTTGCCTTATGGTCATTCTCAAGAGGGGGTTCCTGTTGGAATTTCTTTTCTGGCAAGTCAAGGCAATGACGAACTTTTGCTTCAACAATTTGAAGACGGTTTCGATTAATTATAAACTTGGAGTGTCATCAACTTTTTTGGTGGTGATGTCTAGGCCATTGATGAAGAGGAGGAGAAAGGCGACAGGGAAAAAGATAAGGACCCAGAAGCAGAGCCAAAAACGAGAGCCGTTGTATTGTAAGTCGTAGATCGTTCCTCTGATTCGAAATGAGCTAGCTGTCAGAAGTAAGACAAAAGCTATGGGAAAAAAGATGATAAGCCAAAAAATTAACCAGAAAAGCGAGCCTCTGTAGTTCAACTTAAACTGCGTTTGATCCATATCGACCTCAAAATCTTGATTGTATCAAATATTAGATTGAAAGGAAGAAGGGTTTTGTTTTTTTGTCCCAAATACGATTTTCTTAAAACACTTTCATTTTGTAGTTGTTTTTCTTCGAGTAGATATTGCTCTTTTTTTGGTAGCGGCAACTTTAATTTTGGTTGGTGAAATTGATTTTTTGGATCTTCTTTCAAGCACAATATCGTATCCAAGAGCATCAGCAATGCTTGAAAATGAGCGAAATGTCAGATTTTCTTTTTTTCCAGTTCTCAAATCTTGGATGAGAGAGGGTGAGACGCCGGCTTCCTTAGCAAGTTTTCTGATAGAAATTTGATCCTCCTCCATTAATGCTAGAAGAAGTTCAGAGAGTACAAATTCATGGTAATCTTTATTGAGATCTTTCTCAAAATCAGGATCTTCGTGGATCAAGCGTTCATATGTAGAAGAATATTCTTTTCGCTCTTTACTCATAATAACACCCTTTTTTTACCCTCTTTGAGTAATCTTCCTGCGCGACTTGCGCTTTTTTCTTCTCAGTAGGAGAAAGCTTGTCTGTTTTTTTCTCAAACCCATTAGTAATCACAATTTTCTTTCCAGAAAAGAAAAAACATAAAAAACGGTCGGGTTTGGGCTTAAAAGCATAAACACCATCACCTTCGTGTCGAAACTTAGTGATGTTATGAATTTTTCCTACTTCGGCCATAGTTTTGAATAATTTAAAAGCCTCAAGTTTTCTTTCTCGGGTTAAATCATCGAAGTACTCTTTAGCTGGACTTTTGCCCCGCTCAGTAAAGAACCATTCTATCGTAAATTCAGAACCTTCGTAGACGACGTATTCTTTTTTCATCTCAACCCTACAATCTTTGATTGTGCCTAAAAAATGGCCATTATGCAACTAGAAATAGGTACAGTCATAGCAAAGGGTGTAGGTCTATTTGATGGTGCTGAATGAAAATTTGTTTGGGAAGAAAGCCCCTTTCCCAACGAAGTTGGGAAAGGGAAAGTCAATGATTGTTAGGGTGTTACCTCGAGCAGGTTGTTCACTTTTGCCACGTTAGGGACACGTGAAGCAATCGAGGTAACCTTGTCCTTTTGTGTTGCTGTTGGGATTGTTCCGCGAATAGTTGCTACACCATTACGAACTTCTATTTGAATGTTGGAAGAAGTGATGTCGCCGCTGCCTGCAAGAGCATCACGTAGGTTCTGTGTAGCTGCTGCATCATCAGTGGCTGGACTAGTTTGAGTCGTTTGAGTAGTTGTAGGGGCTGTTGTTGTCGGTTCTTCCCGATTTCCCCAGTATGCCCATAGGAGGAGAAGGCCAGCTGCAAGGAGGGCCCATGGCAACCAGCTTGGTCTAGAACTCTCTTTTTTTACAGTGTCTCTATTGTAGTCAGCGGTGACATTAGGTTTCCAATCGCGAACTTGATCTTCAGCTTGTTCCCTTGTATAACCATATTTTTCTTGGAGTTTAGCGATAAATTGATCGTAACGACCGCCAATTTGTCTAAGGTCATCCTCAGTTAATTTGTTCCATTTGGCGAGGATAAAGCTTTTTAATTGCTGCCATTGTTGTTCGAAAAGAGTGTTGTTCACGATTTCTCCTTTAAGTTGATTTTTCTCTTTAATCAATTAGTAACAATTAGTTTAATTAACATCTCTTAATAAATCACTTGTTGTAAGAACTTCATATCCAGGGTTGCTTAAATAAGGGAGGGATGGGGAGAATTAGGGCATGGGAAGCAATGCATCACATTTTAAGGGTAAGGGTGCGCTCGAGCATGTTGTTCAGGCGCAAAAGGATGGACTTATTGGAAAGTCGGAAATCCATGGAGCTGAGCCCTCTGGGGCGATCTCAGGTTTTGCCGACGCTCTGAGGGAGACGGCTCTTTTGCTGGGTTTTCTTTGGGAATTGTTGCTATTTCTCGGGGTAGAACTTGGAGTTTACCCAGTCGTGATGTTGCCTGTTGCTTTAGGTTGGTTGGCGTGGAAAGGAGGGCGAGGAGCTTTGCTTGGCTGGTCCCGCCTCGAAAGGTTGCATCGGATTGTAGAAGAAGAGAAATATGAGATTGAGCATCATCGGCAACAAGAAAGAGAGGAATTGAGAGAGCTGTATCGAGTCAAAGGATTTGAAGGAAAATTGTTAGAAGAGGTTCTGGATGTCCTGATGGCAGATGGAGAGCGACTTTTACGCGTGATGGTCGAGGAGGAGTTGGGCTTATCTCTTCATTCCGAAGAACATCCTCTTAAGCAAGGTTGCGGAGCAGCTCTTGGAGTTGCTGTAGCTGCAGCCTTAGTTTTAGGAGCCCTTTTTATCCATCCTTTGAGTCCTTGGATCACATTGCCCATTTTATTTATTGCCAGTGCTGCCTTATCAGCGTCGCTTCTCCGTAACCGTCCACTCCCAACCATTGTTTGGCAGCTTGCTCTTGCCGTCCTTTCTCTCGGGATCCCATTTTTAGCATGGAACCTCTCCCCATAGACGCCGCCCGATTCGAGACCTTTTTTGCTTTAGGCTCTCCTGTCGAGGAGAGCCCCTTTCTCTTTTCGGGAGAAGGGAAAATTGGGAAAAATCTTTTTCTCAAAGCCTCCCTATTCTCCGCGTTGCTCCTACTTTTGAGTTTTTTGACCTCTTGGCATCCCTCTCTTTTGCCTTTCTCCTATGTCCTTTTATTGCTCGTCTACATCATCTCCGGCACCCCTGCCTTAATCGGAGCTTTAGAAGATCTCTCTCTCCTAAACGTCAATATCGATGTGTTGATGACTCTTGCGGCCTATAGCTCGATTTTTATTGGCGGAGCTTACGAGGGGGGGCTACTTCTGGTTCTTTTTGCCGTTTCAGGATCTTTAGAGGAGATGGTCTCCAGCAAAGCAAAGGGGGCGATACAAGAACTTAAAACCCTCACTCCCAAAAAAGCTTTAGTTTTGTTGGAGGATGGAAAGCTTATCGAGCGTGCAGTTGAAGAAGTGCCAGTAGGTTCGCTGATAGTCGTCAGGGCTGGAGAATATGTTCCTCTGGATGGAGAAGTTGTTGAGGGGCGCTCATTGCTCAATCTGGCTCACCTTACTGGCGAAGCGGAGCCTATCGCGAAAGGAAAAAATGATCCTGTTCCTGCAGGTGCACTGACCGTGGATGGAACGCTCACTCTTTTAGTCACTCATTCCAGTATCGACTCAACACTCTCAAAGATTATTAAACTCGTGACAGAAGCCGAAGAAAAAAAACCGCGCCTAGAAAAATGGTTCGATCGATTTTCGACCCGCTATGCCTTAACGATCATTTTAACAGCCGCGGCAACGACCCTCCTTTTCCCTCTTTTCGGACTCTCTTTTTTAGGGAGAGAGGGGTCTTTATACCGATCCCTTGCCTTTTT
>JAGVKY010000026.1 GCA_020050175.1 Parachlamydiales bacterium | reverse complement strand
CTTTTTTCGACTAGATTCTCTCATCCCGCTCCTCCTAAAAAGAAAAAGACTAGTTCTTTGAAACCTCTCTTTCAACCTGGTCTAAAGGCGACGGTTACTTTTTGACGGCGGTAACGTGGAAGTTATCTTGTCCGATGGTTCAACAGTTACAGGCGCAATTACTGGCGGTAAAATAAAAGACCGTTAAAATTTTCGCTGGAAAGGCGAAGCTAGCTCCGCCTTTCTTTATTTTTCTTACCCTTTTCGTTTATCCAAAAGACTAACTCACAAGAAGACTAGCCGTCAGTCTAAGCTTTGGCTAACAACATCATTCTGCGACCTCAACACCTGCTGGTGGCGAGTTTGTAAATCCTTCACATTCAATCTAATAGAAAGCTGAAGTAGGAGCACCCACCTAGAAATCCCAGGTTGAAAACCTCAGTCTTTATTGCCCAAATGTATCAAATTTGATACGCTAAAGTTAGAATAGAAGGAGAGGCGTGGTTCAAAAACATATACCTCCAAAAAAAATTATCGCTGCCCGCTTTTATGCTGAAACGAATGGTAATGAGCCGGTCCGAAAATGGTTAAAATCTTTAGAAAAGAAAATCAGATCAATTATTGGGGGTGATATATGCACTGTTCAAGAAGGATGGCCGCTCGGAATGCCGTTAGTCCGAAGCGTAGGCAAAGGTCTTTGGGAAGTGCGCAGCACTATCCCAAATGGGATTGCTAGAGTGATTTTTACTATGATGGATAATGAAATGGTTCTTTTGCATGGATTCATTAAGAAAACAGAAAAGATGCCAGTTCAGGATAAAGCTACCGCTGAACGTCGTTTAAAAAACCTTAACTAGGGGGGGGTATGAAAAAAAAGCATATTGGATCAAATTTTGATGATTTTCTAGAAGAAGAGGGTATTCTCGAAGAGTGCAAGGAAGAAGCTGCAAAGCGGGTTCTTGTTTGGCAACTTGAGCAAGAAATGAAGAAGCAGCATCTGACAAAAGAAGAAATTGCAAAGCGGATGAACACTAGCCGAGCAGCTGTAAATAGGATTTTGGACCCTAAAAAACCTTCCACTCTTAGATCCTTAAATTCTGCAGCAAGAGCAGTTGGGAAAAGACTCAAAGTATCATTAGCTTAAAGACTTTGCTAAACCAGAAAGATCTTTTTGACAAGTTCTCTCTGGATTGAAGATTTAGGCTTTTAGACTTGCGGAAGGTTGTCGCGGTGGAGGAGGCGAGCTTCTATCAGGAGGGCCGCTTCACGGGCTTCTGCTTTGGCCTTCAGGGCTTTTGAGATTAAGACTGCTGCCACAATGATGCCGATCGCTAGAGTCAGGAGGATGGGCGCTGCTATTTTCCAATTCCATTGACGAGGGCAAATGATGGTGCAGTAAATGCATTTGAAAGAGGGGAAAGTAAAACTCTTCGTCTTTGCCACAGCATTTACAAAGAAAGAGTGAGCGTTGTTCACGACCGGTTGGATCGGATAAGGGTAAGGAAGAATTGTAACCATAAATAAACTACATTGTAAAAATTAGTTAATTATAACAACTAATTACATTTTTTCAACGGGATTAATTCCCAAGATGGAAAGGCCCTTTTCAAAAGTTTTGGAAGTGAGGAGGGTGAGCTTAAGGCGGCTCTTTTCCTCGGGGGAGCCGAGGACGCGGCAGTCGCGGAAGAAGGCGTTGAAAAGGTCGGAAAGGGTGTAGAGGTAATCGGTTAGTCGGTTGGGGGCAAGCTCTTCAGCAATGGAAAGGAGAAGATCGGGGAATTTGAGGAGATGGAGGGAAAGCTTTCTCTCAGAAGGATGGGTAATCTCGATAGGAGTTGCTTCGATGGCTTCGATAGAGAAAGTGCTCTTTCTCAAGATGCTCTTAGCTCTGACGTTCGAATAGAGGATGAAGGCGGCTGTGTTCCCTTCAAAACGGAGCATTTTATCGTAGCTAAACTGATAATCGCTCATCCGATGGTTCGATAGATCGGCATATTTGACAGAGGCAATCCCAATTTTTTGGGCAAGTTCTCTTCGTTCCTCAGGAGGAAGTTCCCCCTTTTTCTCAGCTAAAACGGCTTCTGCTTTTTGAACCCCTTCGTTGAGAAGATCGATCAGTTTTTCTGTTTCACCCGAACGCGTTTTAAACTTTTTACCATCGGGGCCCAAAACTAAGCCAAAAGGGACATGGTCAAATCTAACCTTAGAGCGATCTAAAATACCGGCCATCTCAGCAACAGCGGCTACTAAGGCAAAATGGAGCGATTGTCCTGCGTCAGTGACGATGACGATTCTGGTCGCTTTTTCAACATGGATCCGGTGCCAGAAGGCTGCCATATCGGTAGTATCGTAGTTGTATCCACCGTCCGACTTTTGGACCATTAATGGCTGAGGGGTGCCCTCACGATTTTTGTAAGCCTCTACAAAAACGCATTTAGCTCCATCAGAAATGGCAAGTAACCCTTTTTTCTCCAAATCTTCAACGATAGTGGGTAAAAAAGAGTTGTAAAAAGATTCCCCCCTTTCGGTGAGATGGACATCTAGGATGTCATAAATCTCTTGGTAACCTTTTCTGGATACATCACAGATGACCTCCCATACCCTTTTATTTGTTGGGTCTCCCCTTTGGAGAGCAACAACTTCAAGGTGGGCTCTTTTTTTGAAATCACTATCTGCATCAAATCTCACTTTAGATGACTTATACCAGTGCATCAGGTCGGTTAGACTGTAATTAGAAGAATTTTCAAGAAAATTGGGGTGTTCTTTTTTAATAAAGGTAATCAACATACCAAATTGAGTTCCCCAATCACCCACATGGTTCAAGGCCAAAACATCATGTCCTAGAAATCTAAATAGGCGAGCAAGTGCATCGCCAATGATCGTCGAGCGAAGATGTCCAACGTGCATCTCCTTTGCAATATTGGGCCCCGAATATTCCACAATCATCCTTTGTGGATAGGAGGGGAGGGCAACTCCAAGCCTTTCGTCTTTCTCGACGGCCTCTAATCTTTTTTCGAGATAGGGGTTTGAAAGAGTGACATTGATAAACCCGGGCCCTTTGACTTCTAACTGATCGACAAGGTCAGTTTTGTCGAACTGATCAATGATAGAAGTTGCAATCTGCTGGGGCGATTTTTTGAGCCCTTTAGACAATTTTAAAGCGCTATTGCATTGATAATCTGAGAATTCCGATTCAGCAACATCAGCTTTAAAATCTTGCAGCTCAGGAAAAGCTCTTAATGCGGCTTGTTCAAATCGCTCTTGCAGGAGCTCTAAGAGTGTTTTCATAACGCGAGGCGAAGGGGGATTTCTCTCTTTCCAATCTTTTGGTCAAGGTAAAGATGGGCTAGATTAATAGCTTCTTGAGAAGGAGTTAAATTGTCCTCCTCGGCTTTCTGGAAAAGCTTCAAAAGAGAATCTTCGATCTTATCCGTCAAAATACGGGAAGAGGTCGCATCGTAACCCCCAGGAAGGAGTTCGTGACAGACATTGATCAGTCCGCCTGCGTTGATCACGTAGTCGGGGGCATAAAGAATCCCGTGCTTCTTCATAACATCAGCATGATGCTCGCTCAAAAGTTGGTTGTTAGCAGAGCCAGCAACAGCTTTACATTGCATCTCAGGGATAGTGACATCGTTTAAAATGCCTCCCATCGCGCAAGGGGCAAAAATATCGCATGGGACTTTATGAATTTCTGAAGGAGGGACAATCTCAGCGCCGTAGAGTTTGCTGACTTGTGTCAAGGCCGCTGGATCCATATCAGCCACAACCAGCTTCGCTCCGTTCCAAAATAGGAACTCAGCTAAAGGTTTGCCGACTTTGCCTATCCCTTGGATGGCAATTTTTTTGCCTGCTAAAGAAGGGGAGCCAAAAAGAAAGGCGGCAACAGCTTGAATGCCTCTATAAACACCCCATGCGGTGAAGGGACTGGGGTCGCCGCTTCCTAATCCTTGCCCAAAAGGGAGCCCCACCACGTAGGGGGTCCTTTGGCGCATGATGGCAACGTCGTCGGTTGTGGTGCCGATATCTTCTGCCGTGATGTAGTTTCCACCAAGGGAGTTGATCACATCAGCATAAGCAAAGAGAAACTCTTGGCTTTTGATCTTTTTATGATCGCCAATGATCACCGCTTTCCCTCCACCAAAGCCCACTTTGGTGAGAGCCGATTTGTAGGTCATCCCTTGAGCGAGACGAAGGACGTCAGTTAACGCGGCCTCTTTCGTTGGGTAAGAGTAGATTCTTGTCCCGCCAAGGGCAGGTCCAAGCGTTGTATTGTGAAGAGCGATGAAAGCGTGAAGCCCTAAAGAAGGGTTCTTTGCTTCAATTACTTTTTCAAAACCAGGGATATGGATTTCTTCAATCACAGTCATAGGTCAAATAATTTACCTTGATGCTTTTTAATAGGAAAGGGTATCCTCCCTCTCACGGATATTTTTAAGGCACCCTCCGCTTCGTTTCCTTCTGCTCAATTACTAATTCCTGGATGGTGCGCACCCCAAACTGATAACCATTAGGTGTTCATGGCTCATTCCAATCTCTCAGAAGATCTTCGCAAGCGTCTTTTGAAATACCTGGGCGAACAACCCGGTAGAGAGCTTGTCGATACCTACCTCCACTACCTCGAACTTCGCCATCATTTGGAACCTGTTCTCTTTGTTAGAGACAAGACTATTTTTGAGAGTTCCGAAAAAGCGATTGCCCGCCTTGAAAAAGAAGGGCAGCTTTATCACCAAGCCGAGATCAAGATCCAATTCAACACTGACGATGTCAATGCTGAAACTAAAAGGGTCTATATTTGCCCTTTTACCGGGAAGGTTTTTGGAGATAATACCAATCCAAATCCTCAAGATGCGATCTATGACTGGGTCTCTAAGTGCAAAGAAAACACCGAGAGAGTCGGCGGCTTAAAGGCTAAAAGATTCTATGTGTCTGAAGACCCTGAGGTGATTAAGAGCTACATCCCCAAAGATAAACCAAAAGAAGGGATCACAAAAACTGTCTTTTCTTCCCTTTTGAGCGGCCGTCTTTTTGCGAGCAAAAACGGTGTCATCGATGAAGTTAAAAAGAATTACTTTAAACCGATGAGCCTTTACGAGGTTCAAAATCAGAACAGATTCAAGATTGACGACACTTTCCTTGCCTTTTTGAAAGAAAATCTTCACGAAGACAAAATCACCTCTTTTATCGAGTCATTGGCTTCTCATGACGAGTTTGCTCCCTATATAGAGAACTGGCTTGGGTAAAATTTTTTTATCTGAGGAGGAGATGATAGCCTTCGGAAAAAAGTTAGCTGAAGAGCTAAGAGAAGGCGATCTGGTTCTATTATCAGGCCAATTAGGAGCCGGGAAGACTACCCTGGTGAAGGGTGTCATTCAGGCTCTCATTGGAACCGACCCAAAACATGTGCAAAGTCCCACTTTTACCTACGTTCATCCCTACAAAGGAAAACCCCCTCTTTTTCACTTCGATCTTTACCGGTTGAAAGAAGAAAAGGTTTTTTTTGACCTCGATTTAGACGCCTATCTATCCGCGGGTGGTATTTCTCTTGTAGAATGGCCTGAAAAAGTCCCCTCCTTAGCTGATCGAGACGGGCGGATTTTTGAAATTAATATTCAACACCAAGATCATGGGCGTACGGTCGAAATAAAGGTCCGTCCATGACAGTTAGATTTATTAAGTCGGCTAAGGAGCCGAAAGATTTCCCCACTCTTTGCTCATTGACAGGGGCCCCTTTACGAGAGGTGGCAGTCGTTGGGCGTTCAAATGTTGGAAAATCGACTCTTCTCAATACCCTTTTTGGGGTCAAGGGCATGAGCAAAACCTCATCTCAGCCAGGAAAGACCCGTCTTCTGAATTTTTTTTCGGTCGATGAGAGGCTCTTTTTTGTCGACTTCCCTGGTTGGGGATATGCCAAGGTGGGTAAAGAAGATAGACACTCGTTCTTAGGGATGGTTAAAGGCTATTTTGAAACAAATCGAGATCTAGCTTTGCTTCTTTTTCTTTTTGATATCCGAAGAGATCCGACCGAAGAAGATTTGCAAGTGTGGCAATGGTTTAAGGAAAAAGAGATTCCTGTAGCCCTAGTTCTCACGAAAGTAGACAAGTTCGGTGTCACCCACCGAGCTAAAGAAATTAAAAGAGTTAGACAAGCCTTTGGGGTGTCAGAAAAAGATGTGTTCCCTTGTTCTTCGCTGGAAGGCTTAGGAAAAAAGGAACTTTGGGGGAGGATTGACAGTGCAGTCAGTCGATAAAGAAATTTTTGCGTGTATTGATTGTGAGTTAACCGGCCTTGACATTGAGAAAGACCGGATCATCGAAGTCGCTGTAGCCCTTTTTAAAGGGAATGAAGTGCTCGAAAGTTTTGAAACCTTGATCGACCCCGGCATGCCCATCCCCGATGAATCGGCAAAGATCCATCACATCACCGATTTGATGGTCAAAGGAAAGCCTAAAATTGAGGATATCATCCCTAAGATTGTCAGCATGGTGGGAGATTATACGGTCATTGGCCATGGAATTTCCTTTGACCTCGACATCATCCGCAAAGCTGCCGACCGAGCTCATATTCCTTTCCCGATTGGCAAAAAGACAATTGACACCTTTCGCCTTGCCCGTCTTTATGGTGAATCGCCTACCAACTCCTTGGATCAACTACGTCATCACTTTAACATTCCAGCCGAAGGAGCTCACCGAGCTTTGGGGGACGTTATTGTTAATGTTCAAGTTTTTTGGTATCTCGCTAAGCAATTCAAAAATCTCAAAGACCTTTTTCAAGCTCTTTCAAAGCCCATTCTTTTAAAAGCGATGCCTCTCGGAAAACATAAGGGGCGCCCTTTCTCCGAACTCCCTATCAGCTTTCTCCGCTGGGCCGTCCACCAACAATTTGACGAAGACCTCCTTTTTTCCATCCGCACCGAACTCAAAAAGCGAAAGTCAGAAGGAACCTTCAACCAATCCAGCAACCCCTTCCAAGATCTTTAATCGTTGTAAAAAGGCATTGGACTCATCCAGTTCAAGGTTTTGTAACGCTAAAACATCTCCCATACGCATCAACATAAACCATGGAGAAGCCCGAAGGGCTTACACTGCAAAAGCACAGGGCAGCGCCCTGTGAAAAAGGTAAAAATTAAATAGCAGCCTGTAGAGGCTGCCAGAATTTAGTAAATAAGAAAGGTATTTTTCTTTTAGCCATACAGGCTAACAAAATTATTTTTGGTCTTATACCTGAGCGTTGCCCAAGCCTGTTGCAATTTAAGACCTTTGGGCTTTTCTTCAACCACTTTTGTTTCAAACAATTATCAATTGTGTAACTTGGTTCAAGTCTATCAGGAAAAATGCTCAGCGGTAATCGCTGGTTATCCTGTATCGTCGATCAAACCACGATTTGGACGATAACAAGGATTATGATGTATGAGCTTACATTTAGGACAAACAACCATTGCATCCAAAATGTTAGAGCACTCCCAAGCGTCAATGCAATTTGGACAAATTAACCAGTTAGCATCCCCTATTTCTGCTCTGGAAGTTATAGTATTGTCAGGGAATTCCAAATTCATCTTTTTCTCGTAATGAGAGAAGATTTTAATTTCATCTACAGACCTATCGACCAATTTTCCGTAAAAATCTTCGTTTTTTGCCCACTCATCTATTCCTAAAAAAAATTATTGTGGCCTTTAAGCGAAATAACCCAAAAACGGGAAAGGTGCGCATCAACTATTTCAAAGAAAGCAGAATAATGGCAAACAGGAAAGTACGATCCATATTCATCAAATATGCAAAAACAAATACTATCTGAAAATAATTCAACGGCATAGACCAAATACTCCTTACCAATTTTCAAATCGATATTATTCGTTGATGGGCAATATTCATTTTTAATACGTTGTCCAACATCAGAAAAGAGGTTTGAAATACATTTTATTTTCACTAAATTATTTCCTTTCCTGTAAAAGCTACCGGGTCACCACCAAACATCGCAACCTCAAGAGCACAACCTGAAGTTAAAATTGTCCCTCTCGCTATGATTTCTCCGATTCCTATGAAAAAGCGCAGTAATTTTTCACCACGCAGATAGTAATATTTGAATGGGTTATTCTGATTATTTATCTTTCAAAATCCGGCTCTAAAAAAATAATTTGTTTAAATTTTTTTGCCAGCCTGTTGATCAAATCAACATCTTTAGAAAAAACTTCCCAATAACTGGTATCGATCATTTCGATAACGATATCGTAATTTTCATACATTTCTCGATCTTCTTTATATCGACGCAATAACTTTTTATCTTTACATCCAATAATTGTTATATCTACAACTTCAAAAAACTTTTTTGAAAACGAATTAAGTTCATCCCATTTTATAAAAAGACCTGCTTCTGAATCATTAATTTGCTCTTGAAATATAATTATTGATTTTCCTCCCCCAAGATGCCCACTCGCTTTTAAAAATAAAATCGACCAATTAAACAGATTTCCATTTTCGATCTGTTCAAGGATATCTGGGAGTTTTACCGAAACAACTCTATTTTCTTTATCTAAAATTCGTATTCCTTTTGTTTTCATGTATAATTCCATCCAGGTACAGGCTCTGGACCTCCTCTTGAACGTAAGCGTCAGTTTAGCCCCAGGTTGACTTCCAGAGGTAGAGTTAGGCGGCTTTTAAGGAGATCTAGCTTTGATCCAGTTGTCCGGTAGGAGCTCG